>JANOHQ010000397.1:0-7224 GCA_031406595.1 Chitinophagaceae bacterium | reverse complement strand
CAGCCACTGGTGGAAAACGCGGTGAAGCATGGATTAAAAGCAACGGGACAAATGACACAGATCAACCTCGAGGTAAAAAGAACAGCAAAGGGACTGGTGATGAATATTGCGGATACAGGGCCTGTTTTCCCGGCAGAACTAAGCCCCGGTTACGGTGTAAAAAGTGTGTATGATAAGCTGGACCTGCTTTTTCCCGGTCATTATGAAATGTACTTCAGCAATGAACCCATTAAGCAGGTCTCCCTGTACATTCATAAATTGGTAAAAGATGAATCAGCTATTTAGAACCATACTGGTAGACGATGAACCCGCCGCCCGCCGGTTGATGAGAAGCTTGTTGCTGGAGCACCGGGATGCCGTGGACGTGATCGGCGAGGCTGGCAATGGGAGAGATGCGATCGCCATCGTTGAAGAGTTGAAACCCGATCTTATCTTCCTGGATATCCAGATGCCGGATCTTACCGGGTTCGAGGTGCTGGACAAGCTGACGATCAAACCCAATATCATTTTCACAACGGCTTACGAGCAATATGCGATCAGGGCCTTTGAGAATTTTTCGATCGACTATTTATTAAAACCGATCAAGGAAGAAAGACTGGCGCAAAGCGTTCTCAAACTAAAACAATTCGGCAGGCTGAATCCTTCTTTCGATCTCACGGGTTTGCAAGAGATCATTCGCCAGTTCCAGGCACCGCAAAAAGCCACGGCCTTGCCGGTGAAGACCGGTGACAGGATCAACCTGATCCGTTTCGAACAGATCAGTTATATGGAGGCCAATGACAAATATGTTTTTATCTATATGACCGACGGTCATAAACATATTACCGACCAGTCGCTGGTTGCCCTGGAAGAAAAGCTTCCCCCGCAATTCTACCGGATCCAGAAATCCTATATTATCAATAAGGACCGGATCAAAGAGATGCACAGGCATTTTAATAGCCGGTACCTCTTTATTATGGATGATAAGCCTGCCAGCCGGCTAACCTCCGGAAGAACTTATCACGATGCCATCCGCACGGAATTTGGCCTCTGAGCACCCCGATTTCCCCCTTTCCTGGTTTCTGCCCTTTATCTGTTCTAAAAGCCGCTCATAAGAAATTTGCGGGTATTTGTAACCTGGTCTAAGGCCCTGCGTCACACCTGTGTCATTAGAAACGGCCAATCATCCCTAAAATAGGCCGTTTAATTTAAAACACTGTTCTTGGCAATGCAAAGTACCTATATTTGGCCTGTAATATTCCAAATAAGGTATTAAACAATAAAAAATCAACAATGAGAAAGATCTTAACTGCGCTGGTCATTACCCTTACAGCATTCAATTTTGAAAGCCTGGCACAGGGTAAAAACGGTAAAATAACCGGGACGGTGATCGACGGCAACACCAAAACGATCGAGTCTGCTTCGATCCATTTACTGAAGGCAACCGACTCCTCGGTAGTGAAAATGAGCGTGGCCGATAAAACCGGCAAGTATGAGTTTGAGGGGATCGCAGACGGTAAATACCTCGTTTCTATTACAGCCGTTGGACATAACAAAGGCTATTCCGAGATATTTGATATCGGCGCCGGGAAAACCGTCGTTGCTTTAAAGACAATCGAATTGGTACCACAGTCCAAATCAATGGGCGGAGTTACGGTCAGTGCTGCCAAACCCCTGATCGAACAAAAGATCGACAGGATGGTGGTGAATGTGGATGCTGCCGTCAGTAATGTAGGAGCCACGGCGCTGGAGGTATTGGAAAAATCTCCCGGCATTACTGTTGACAAGGATGGTACCATCAGTTTGAAAGGAAAACAAAGTGTGCAGATTTTCATCGATGGCAAACCTGCTTATGTCAGTGGTGTTGAACTGGTGAATATGCTCAGCAATATGAACGCGAGCCAGCTTGAGCAGATCGAGATCATGACCAACCCGCCTGCGAAATACGATGCAGCTGGTAATAGCGGTATCATCAACCTTAAAACAAAAAAGAATAAACAAAAAGGATTTAACGGCAGTGCTACGGCCGGTTATTCCCAGGGTAAATACTGGAAGACGAATGAGAACCTGAATATGAACTACCGCAATAACAAGGTAAACGCATTCATGAACTACAGTTTCAACCGCAATAAGAGCGCACAGGAACTGATCATTCACCGCGAATACCTGCATCCTGATAAAACGGTAGATGCAATATTTGACCAGCGGACCTTTATGCCCCGTTTCAGGAATGGCAATAACCTTAAACTCGGGATGGATTATTTCCTGAGCAATAAGACAACGCTTGGCTTCGTAGGCTCAGGTTCCATTACATCCGGCTGGGAAAAGAATTTTAACACGGCCTATTTGAAGAATGAATTGGGCGTTGTTGACTCTATTGTGTATGCAACCAATACTACAAAAGGCAACTGGAAGAACGGAAGTCTTAACTTAAATCTTCGTCATGTATTTGATTCTACCGGCCGCGAGCTGACGGCTGATGTTGACTATTCATATTATTCTTCCAACGACAACCAGGCCTTTAACAACACTTCCTATACCCCGGATTGGGTTCAGAAAACGGTGACCGACCTGCTGGGAAAATTACCCGTTGGCATCAATATCTATTCGGGTAAAATAGATTATTCGCACCCGATGAAAAGCGGTTGGAAAGCAGAGGCAGGATTAAAAAGCAGTTATGTGAGCACCAGTAATGCCGCCGAGTATTTTAATAAAGAAAGCAACTCCTGGGTTCCTGATTATACAAAAACCAACGAGTTTATCTATAAAGAGAATATCAATGCGGCCTACCTGAATTTCAGCAGGGAATTTAAAAAATGGGGTGTACAGACGGGTCTTCGGTTTGAAAATACCAACTATAAGGGCCACCAGCTGGGGAACCCTATGCAGGCTGATTCCTCCTTCAAAAAAAGTTATAACAGCTTTTTCCCGACTGTTTACGTCAGCTACAAAGCCAATGATAAGAACCAGTTTGGGATCAACCTTGGCCGCAGGATCGACCGTCCGGCATACCAGGACCTGAACCCATTCCTTTATTTCCTGGATAACTATACCTACGAATCGGGTAACCCATTCATCCAGCCACAATACACATGGAATGCTGAAGTATCGCATACGTATAAAGGATTTATGACCACAACGGCCAACTATAGCCGCACCACCGATTTCATGACCGAAACATTTGAACAGTCGGGCTATGCTACGATCGTACGGGAAGGGAATATCGGTGTCCGCCAGAATGCAGGTATCAGCATCAGCGCACAAGTAAAGCCCAAAAAATGGTGGAGTGCTTCTTTGTACACCAATTATAATTATAACCAGTTCAAAGGAGTGTTATATGGAGAGAATGTGAATGTGAAAGCGTCCAATGTTCTTTTCAATGTCAACAACCAGTTCCGTTTCAACAAAGGCTGGAGTGCAGAACTGAGTGGTTTTTACAGGACAAAAGGAATAGAGGGCCAGATCATCATTCAACCGCTGGGGCAAATGTCAGCAGGTGTATCTAAGCTGGTATTAAAGGGTAAGGGAACTATTCGCCTGAATGTGCGGGATATCCTGTACACGAACAGGGCAAAAGGTAAGATCGATTTCCAGCAGACCAAAGCACGTTTTGAGAACAACAGGGATACAAGAGTGGCTGGCATCGCATTCACATGGCGTTTTGGAAAACCGATCAAAGCGCAGCAAAATAACCGGAAGACCGGCGGTGCTGATGAAGAACAGAACCGTATAAAAACGGATAATTAATCCATCATCGATTTAATAGAAAACTCCGGGAGTTGCTTCCGGAGTTTTTACTGTTTCGGAAAATGTTAATGCGTTTTTAACATTGTTCTTTTGCCAAACTGTTTTTTTACCGCTGGTGTATCGGTAACCCATTATTACCCTTCGTCACGGGAACTACGAAGCTTGTCATATTTCCGTCTTGTGAACCGTTTTAAAGCCTGAATTTTAAATTCTTAAGTCACTAATCATAGCCATGAGTATGCGAAAGAATTTTATCTTCTTTTATTTTCTTTTTATGTGCTGTGCTTCCGCGTCGGCACAGCAGAAAACGGGTAAGATCGCTGGAACTGTTGCTGATGCAACGGGGAAACCATTGGGTTCGATCTCTGTATCGCTGTTAAAAGCAGCTGATTCTTCGCTGGTGAAAGCAGCTGTTTCCAACAAGGAAGGTAAATATGAGTTTGACAATATTGCAGCCGGTGCCTATTTCATCTCTACTACCTCTATCGGGTTTGAACGAAGTGCAAGCCCGGTCTTCACCCTGGGCAGCTCGAACAGTGCTGTAGAAGTTGCAGCTTTACAGATGGTTGCTGCCGCCAAAGGATTGAGTGAAGTAACCGTTACTGCTAAAAAGCCTTTTATTGAAACAAAGATCGATAAGACGATCGTGAATGTAGATGCATCACCTACCAGTGCCGGAGCAACGGCATTGGAAATACTAGAAAAATCACCGGGTGTCACGGTCGACAATGATGGGAATATCAGCCTGCGGGGAAAAGCCGGGGTGATCATTATGCTGGATGGCAAATTGACCTATCTCTCTGCCACCGACCTGGCCAATATGTTGAAAAATATGCCGGCGTCGGCCCTCGACCAGATCGAGATCATGACCAATCCTTCTGCCCGCTTCGATGCATCGGGTAATTCGGGCGTAATCAATATCAAAACAAAAAAGGGAAAGAATGCAGGTTTCAACGGCAGCGTGATGGTGGGCGTTACCTCCAGCATTTATCAGCCGAGGACCGCTCTTTACTTTATCCCGAAAACGCAAAACAGTGTGAATTTTAACTGGAGAAAGAACAAGATCAATTTCTTTGGTAACTATAATCCCAATGCTTTCCGGGGACGCAATACCCTCACATTTGAGAACAGGTTCCTTGATACCCAGGGCAATATCGAAGGATATAATAATACAGAGACAAGATTTAAGTTTGGCAATAACAACCACACTTTAAAGCTGGGTCTTGACTGGTATGCCAACAAGAAGAATACATTTGGTGTAGTACTGAGCGGCTTTGCTTTCAGTGGTCATCCCACACCTACTACCCAGGGCGACCTGAGTGATGAGAACAGGGTGCTGGAAAGCAGGCTGGTATCCTACACGAACAACAATATCAAATTCAAGAACGGTACTGTTAACCTGAACTGGAAACATGTATTTGATACTACCGGTAAGGAGTTGACTGCAGACTTTGACTATGTGACATACAGCAATGTCTCTGATATGGTGCTGACGACCAATTATTACAATGGGCAGTCGCAACAAACAGGCTCTTCTGCGTTGAAGGGTCATTTGCCATCCGATATCAATATCTATACCTTCAAAACGGATTATGTACACCCGATCAAAGGCGGTCGCTTCGAGGCTGGATTAAAATTCAGTTTTGTCAAGAATGATAATGAAGTGCTGTACGAGAATTACAGGAATGGTAAATGGGAAGAGGACCTGATCCGCTCCAATCATTTTATTTATGATGAGAATATAAATGCTGCGTATGTTAACTACAGCAAGCAATTGAAGAAATGGTCATTCCAGGCAGGTCTTCGGCTGGAGAATACCAAAGCAACAGGTAATCAACTGGGTAACCAGCTGGTTCCAGGGTCCAGATTCAAAAGGGATACCACGAACCTGTTCCCCACCGCCTTTATCAGTTATACCGTGAATGATAAGAATAACCTGACCGTTAATTATGGACGCCGTATCAACCGGCCGAATTACCAGGACCTGAATCCGTTCACGTATTTCCTGGATTCCTTATCGTACCGCTCCGGGAATATCTACCTGCGTCCGCAATACACACATAATATCGAGCTGTCTCATTCCTTTAAAAATAAGTTCATCACCACACTGAATTTCAGCACCACGGATGATGTGATTGCACAGATCAATAAAGTGGATCCCAATAACCCGTCGAGCAAGATCCGATTCCTGACCGTGGACAATGTGGCTAAATTCCGGAATATCGGGATAGCGCTCACCATACCGGTGACCGTTGCCAAATGGTGGAATGCCAACTTCTTCACCAACGTGTTTAACAATCATTACAAAGGCATGTACGATACCACTACCGTGGATGTATCGTTTAGCTCGTTTATGGTCAATGTTACTAATAATATCAATTTGGGTAAAAGGTACAGTGGTGAAGTAAGCGGGTTCTACCGTCATAGGGGGATCAATAACCTCACGCTGATGGAGCCGGTCTACCAGGTGAGTTTTGGTTTGCAAAAACAGGTGATCAAAGGAAAGGGAACGGTCCGTTTGAATGTTCGTGATCCATTTGCGTGGCAGAAATTCAGTGGTGAGACAAAATACGGAAGGATCGATGGCGAGTTCCTGGCACGCCCGGATGTTCGCCAGGTAACAGCCACATTCACGTATCGCTTTGGTAAAACAACGCAACAGAATCAGCCCCGCCGCCGCAACAGCGCATCGCAGGATGAGCAGAACAGGGTAGGGCAGGGTGGCCAGTAATGGCACTATAAATAACTCAACGTACAGTTTTCTCATGTACAGTTGGTATGTGAGCCGTCCCCCTTTTCTAAGGGGGACTTTTTCGTCCGGCCACTACCGGTGGCCTGACGAATAAAGTCCCCCAAGTAACCTCAGAATAAAACTACCTGTGGCCTGGCGAGTGATATGGCAAGTCGCTATCTTCGCTACTCGTCAGGCCGCTTGGAGAGGCCAGACGCGTAGCGAAAACCAAAACTATTTATTATGCCCTCATTTGATATCGTCAGCAAAGTGGAAGCGCAGGCATTGGACAATGCCGTCAATGTAACCACTAAAGAGATCACCAATCGTTTTGACTTTAAAGGATCCCATGTGGTGATCAACCTGGATAAGAAGGATTTCCTGATCAAGTTGGAAACGGATGATGATATGAAGATGCGGCAGCTGGTCGATGTGCTGATCAGTCGTGCGCATAAACAGGGGATCGCACCGGAAGCTTTTGATGCTTCCAAGGAAGGTTCACAGAGCGGGAAGGTCTGGAAAAAGGAAGTGAAAGTAAAGAACGGCCTGGCGCAGGAAGATGCCAAGAAAGTTGTGAAACTGATCAAGGACTCGGGTATGAAAGTGCAGGTGTCTATCAACGATGATCTTGTTCGGGTGACCGGTAAAAAGATCGATGATCTGCAGGCCGTGATCCAATTGTGCAGGGAGGGGAACCTCGGTCTTCCTTTGCAGTATATAAATATGCGGGATTAGCGGGGTGTCTGACTCCTCCCGGGAGTCTGACA
>JANOHQ010000389.1:0-8765 GCA_031406595.1 Chitinophagaceae bacterium | reverse complement strand
GACGAGGGCGCGGCTGAGGGCGCTCTATGAGAAGCTATAATGCGCTGGAGTTTTGTAACTTTCATCTATGAATCTCGAAAAGCTTCGCCCGGATAAATACCTGAAGTATCTCTACCTCCCCAACCTTTTTGCCACGAAAAGGACCAAGGAGATCCTGTCGGTCAACCCTACCATCATCCCTCACCGGGAAGAGGCCAAGGAGGTGATCATAACCGTCTATGATTACAACCCTGATTCGATCGAAGAGCGTAAAATGTCAGCGGTCAATGAATGCTTTTTATTCAAAGACAATGGGCGTACCACCTGGATCAATATTGACGGGCTCCGGAAAGCTGATGTGGAGAATATTTGCGCCTGTTTTGACATACACCCCCTGGTAGTAGAAGATATACTCAGCATCAACCAGCGGCCTAAAATGGATGAAGCGGAGAATAGTATCTTTTGCCTGCTGAACATGCTCTATTACAATGAAGAAAAACACGCTATCGAACAGGAGCAGATCAGTATCATCCTAGCCAAAGACGTAGTGATCAGTTTCCAGGAAGATGCGCACCGGGATGTTTTTACTTCTCTCCGGGAGAAATTAAAAACCAGTAACAGTAAGATAAGACAACGGGGCGCTGACTATCTCTGTTATTCCCTGCTTGACCTGATCGTTGACCATTATTTTATCGTGATGGAAAAATTGGGTGATCATATAGAGGAAGTAGAAGAGGAGGTGGTCAAAGGGAATAATCCCCGCGCACTTGCACACATTACACAACTGCGCAAAGAGCTGATCGTGTTAAAAAGAAATTTTTCTCCGGTACGGGAAGTGGTAAATGGTTTTTTACGCAGTGAAAGCGAGTTGCTGGAAGACCGTCATAGCAAATATTACAAAGATATTTACGATCATATCATACAGGCTTCCGACCTGAGTGAGAACTACCGTGATATCATGGTGAGCTTACAGGATCTCCACGTGAACAACGTGAACTTGAAAATGAACGAAGTAATGAAAGTGATGGCGATCGTTACCTGCCTGCTGGCACCAGCCACCGTCATCGGCGGTGTTTTCGGTATGAACTTCGAAAGAATCCCTTTTGCAGGGCACCCGATTGGTTTTTTTGTCACGGTGGGCGTAATGCTCCTGATCCCTGCTATTATGTTATATATTTTTAAGAGGCGGGGGTGGTTCTGAGAGAAGACCGAAGTCGGGAGTTTGAAAGTTGGATGATTGGTCGTTTGCATTTGGAGTTTTAATTCCCTTTTATGCGTCGTAAGCCAGAAAACACCTGTGCAACTGCTCTCAAAAAGTAATATTGGTATAACGGTAAAGGCGGCCAGGCACCGGTCTCCGGACTATCTTTTCTTATACACCGGTACCGTACTGCATGGCTCCCCATACATAATACTCTTCGCTACCGGCCGGAGAAGTTTTGTTATTTCCATGTAGACATAATCCCCGATGGGTGTTTCGCCACAACCCTTGATCACAACGCGTTTATCCGCAAATTCTTTCGTGTCGATCGCCGCAATATTTTTCAGGAATAATGTTTTGTGCAGCTCTTTCTCATCACCCATCACGATTTCTTTTGCTACGGGCTGCAGGTAAGTGACCACCAGCATCCAGGCCCAAACCGGGATAATGGCATCTACGGAGCAGGTCAACGCTACATTCTTATCCTGGAAAACGGACCAGTCCAGCTTCTTTAGCGCTTCGCGGAAATCCTTTTCTTTTAATATCATTCCCATGAACAGATGATCCTTCAGGTCAAAGACACCTGTCCCATCCCTTGGATACCAGGTTTCCAGGTCGATGGTCACCAGCCCGCTTTCGGCTACTTTATTTACAAAAGGTTCACTCATTGCTTAATATGCTTCCCATCATCCTCCCGAAGAAACGACGGTGGGCCGTGTAAAAATAACAAATAAGGAGCGGGGTTGTTTGCGGGATGCGTAAAACAAAACAGTCTCGCCCCTTCGACTAGCTCAGGATGGCGAGACTGTTCCGGTTAATTTTGGCTGTATATATCTTAATAGCGGTCTGCTCTTTTGTCCTTGATCGTTGCAGCTTTTCTCAGCGCATTCAGCGGGTGAGATTCCGGCGGCCCTTGTGGGCTATTGAAAAACTGTTTTGTCTGCATGTAAAGATTCTTACGCTGCTCAGCCACATCCCCGACTGTATTTGGGGTGGCGGAAGTGCTTTCGACCCGGATCACATATACCCCGCTTATTCCTTCCAGTACTTCGGGTACAACCTTTCCTTTATTCGCCGGGTTGAAAACGGCGCCACTTACCCTGGGTTCATAAGACAATGTTGATGTTGAATTGATCCTGACACTGTCAAGCACTTCGATCTGTTTGCCGCCCAATGCAACAGCAGCAGCTTCCAGTGTTGTTACTTTGCCGATCTTTTGTTTCAGCATAGCTGCTTTCTTTTTATTTCTTAGCAGGGGCTCGACATTTTGTCTTGCATCTGCTACGCTCATGGTTCCTTCCTTAATAACAGCGGTGACGGCAGCAACTACATAGTTATCGTTTATGCGTTCAGGCTTCAACACTTCTCCACCTTCCGCTTTATAAATATTCCTCACCATCTGCCTTGAAAACCCAAGACCCTGTATTTGGGCATCGATAGGACTGATGCGTACGGCAAGCCCTTTTACACGCCCTTTCGGTTTCTGTGTTTTCTCAAACAATTCGTCAAAGCCTTTCGCATCGCGGCTGTCGCCAGCAAACTGGTTGGCTTCTTCCAGCGCTTTGTTATCCGTTTCAGGACTCGCAAGGATCTCCTGTGACAGGTAAGCAACTTTCCAGGCTGGTTGGGGTTTGATGAAAGAGAGAATCTCAATATAATGCCAGCCGAATTGTGTCTTTATAACTTTCTTATCGCCCGGTTTGCCATCAAATAAAATGAACTGTCCGAATTCTTTGGCGAAGCCTTCTCCCTGTATAGACATGGAAGAGAAGGTCATAACGCCTTTGGTAGCATGAGCTGCCTGGTCGGTTGTATATTTTGTTTCCAGTGTGTCGAAGTTGGCGCCACTCTTAATGGCACGTTCGATGCTATCCACTTTTGCTTTGGCTACTGAATCGGGCATGATGGGCTGACCCTGGCGGTCAGTTACCCCCAATAATATGTGGCGGCATTTTACAGAATCGGGAAGGGTCTTTATGTCGACCATCTTCGCCATTACATAACTGCCTCCGTCGAGGTAAGGACCATACACTTCGTTCTTTGCCAGGCGCTGGATATTTTCTTTAGCAGACATCTGCATTTGTGTGTCGTTGACATACATGTCAGATATGTTGGTGCCATTCTTTGCTAAGAACGCGGCTGCGTCAGCGGTAGTGTCAAACTCCGGCTTCAGTAGCGATAACTGGTTTTTTACAAGTGCTGAATCCCCGGCAGTGGGCGCTGCATTGAACGTAACATAAGCAATGCTCCGGCTTTCCGGCTGTTTAAAATCGTCTTTGTGCTTGCTGATATAGTCGGCGATCTCTTTGTCATCAATCTTCACGGTGCTGTCCACAATGCTGGCATACGATTCTCTTACCATCGATATCTTACCAATCTGGCTGTTGTCCGCATTCTGTTTTTCAAGGAACCAGCGGGGATAGTTGGTGCTGTTCACCAACAGGGCAACATACTTGTCTGACAGACGCTGTTGCTTCAATTGTTCAACATAGTTGTTGAAATTATCTTTTTGCTCCTGGGGAGTTTCTTTGCTCTTCAGCATCTGGTCGATCTTCTGTTTGGCGCGGATAGGGTCATAGCCGTTCTCATCAGAAAGCTGTTGTTTCAGATCAGCTGGTGAGTTGGGGCCATACAAGATATCACCCAGCTCTTTCTTGCCAATCTTCATTTTAAGCTTATCCACTTCGGAAGACACCAATACTCTGCCAACCTCCTGTTCCCAAACAGTGTTCAGCGCCTGGTTGGTAGCCATAGCTGCCGGGTAACCCTGGTCTTTCATCTGCGCTTCCGTCTGGTCCACTCTTTTTGCAAAGGCATCTGCATTGATGGTCTTTCCGTTCACAGAACCAACGCTGCTGGAAGGCTTTCCACCACCGCCACGTCCTTGACCCGCAAAATAATCGGTCAGTATAAACCCTATCAATGCTATTGCAATGACAACCACCGTCAGCTTCGCATACTTTTCTCTGATATCCTGAATAATAGACATAGTGTTACCCTTCTTTTTAGGGAGGGCAAAAATAGGGGAAAAACTGTGGAAAATCTATAAAAAAGGGGGCGGGAATATCGAACAGATGAACATGGAATGTAGAATGCTGAAGGAATACCCCGCAGGAACGCCACTTCATAATTCCTTGTTCATCTGTTCTTTATTCATTATTTCCGCTTGGGGTGTACCAGTTTCATTTCTTTTATCAAATGGCTGGCCCCGGCATATTTGTCGACAACAAACAACACATAGCGGATATCCACCATAATATTCCGGCAAATCGAGGGGTCATAATTGATATCACTCATGGTTCCTTCCCAAACCCGGTCAAAATTGAGTCCCACCAGGTTGCCATAAGCATCCAGCGCGGGACTACCCGAATTTCCACCGGTAGTATGGTTCATGGCTATAAAACAAACCGGCATCTTTCCATTACTACCATACTGCCCATAATCCTTATTCTTATACAGGGTTCTAAGTTTTTCAGGAACATCAAACTCATAGTCAGCTGGTTTGTATTTATCCATTACCCCGTCCAGGTAGGTATAGTGATCATATTTTACAGCATCCCTTGGGTTGTAACCTTTTACATTTCCATAAGTAACCCGTAATGTGCTGTTGGCATCGGGATAAAATGTCTTTTCCTTAAACACTTCCATCTGGGCCCGCATATAGGTGCGGTTCAGTTTGTTGATCCGTGCCTGGATCTCGTTTAGTTTTTTGGTCACCTGGTTGGAATAGGTACTCACCAGGTCCACGTATAACCCGATCAGTTTTTCTTTTTTAACGAAGTCTGCTACATCGCTGGCGGGTTTTTCCAGCTCCTGCATTGTTTTTTTTGCATCGTGAAGAATGGTCTCTTCAAACAATTTTGCGGCTAATTTTTCTATACTATTGCCGTTCTCCGCTAACATTTTTTTGAAAAGCGGTGACTGGTATTGTGCATCCTGGTCCTTTACATACATTTCCATCAGCACTTCAAACAAGCGATGGTCCACTGTAGCATTGTACTCGCCAAAAAGCCCGGCCAGCTGGCCTTTCACCTGCTCCATCCGGACATTATACCCTTTCTCTCCGTCTTTTTCAAAGGCCGTCTTCAGGGAGTTGACAAGGTTGGCGATGGTAAAAAGCTCCACCTTGCTCATAATCTCGTTAAAATAATCCCGGGCATAGCCGTACGGTTTTATTTCAGCATAGGCAGCTTCCAGGTCGCCCAGCAAATTGCCATAGGATTGTTTCCATTGTGGGTTAGCGTTTACTCTTTTTTGGAATTCGGTTTCGTATGTTTTCTTTTTGCCAAGGGCATTGGTGCTGGTCAAGCCCAATACTTCTCCCTGCCATTTCTTATACGAGTTTTGTATGCCGGCATACTTCGCGGCGTATTGTATCTTGATCTGTTCGTCTTTGCGCATGAAACCATCGATCACCGTCAATGCCTTTTCGCGGATAGCGATCTTAGCAGGATCGTTCACGGTCATGATCTGTTCCACTGCGGATGACTGCAGATACTGCGTTGTCCTCCCGGGAAAACCAAAGACCAGCGTAAAATCTCCTTCGGCCACACCATCAAGTGATATCGAAAGCGATCTTTTCGGTGTATAGGGCACATTATCGGTTGAGTATGCAGCTGGTTTATTTTCCCTGTTGGCATAAATGCGGAACATGGAAAAATCACCGGTATGGCGGGGCCACATCCAGTTGTCGGTATCCTTTCCAAAATTCCCGATAGAAGAAGGCGGCGCCCCTACCATACGGATATCCCGGAAAGTTTCGGTGATGAACATATAATACTGGTTATTCTCAAAAAAACCGCGGATCAGGATATCCTGATAGGTTTCTTTTTTGGCGTTCTTCCGGATCTCATTCATGTTCTTGTCGATCGCTGACTGCCTTTCACTTTCGGTCATTGTGGCGCTAACCGATGCCAGGGCCTCTTTACTCACATCTTCGATCCGAACGATAAACGTGACGAACATCCCCTGGTTAGGGATCTCTTCGCCATAGGATTTTGCCCAAAAACCATCCCTTATATAGTTATGTTCAATTGTAGAATGGTTCTGAATGGCATCAAACCCGCAGTGGTGGTTGGTCAGTATCAGTCCTTTGGAGGAGATGACCTCCCCGGTACAGCCCCCGTTAAAACTCACGATCGCATCTTTCAGGCTACCATTATTGACACTATAAATGTCTTTGGCGCTCATTTTCATTCCCAGGCTCTTCATCTCCTTTTCATTCAGTTTTCCCAACAGCAGCGGCAGCCACATCCCTTCATTGGCCTGCGCCAGCGAAGCGGTGCACAAACAAAAAGCAATTAACAGGTGTTTTATATATTTCATACAGCAAATTTTAAGGCTTTAAAATTAGGGATTCTGTTTTTATAGTTGTTTCAACACTGCCAGGTCATCAAAACAGGTTGATTTCGTGCATGCTTCGGCCTGTTTTTCTCCACAGTCGTTTGTGAATAGCTATTTAATTATGTGGATTACCCGCTGTGAAACGTGGATATGAAATAGGATGATTGGAAACGAAATAGTGGATTAACCGCTTGTCGGTCCAAACAGGTAACTAATGAACCAATTGTCCTATCCCTATTCACATTATTTTTTAAAAAAAGGAGTAGCAAGTTTTCCTATTGATCTTGTACACAGTCATGTTAACAACAAGTAGCAAAACCGCCAGCAGTCATAAATGCCGGTGTGGATTACGCCGGTAACATTGTGAATTACGGGAAAGAGTTAATTTTGGAAAAGATCTTTTCCACGAATCCACAGCTGTAATAATAATAAACTCTTTTTTATAAAAATATATTAATACTATTATTGTATTAGTACAGGGTTTTGAAATTTTTATTTTGAAAAGTTGTTGAAGTTGTTGGAATATTGCTCAATCGAATCTGAGCGCAGCCGGAGATTGGACTAGCTCAGAACACCGCCGCTCAGGTTTCGACTTCGCTCAACATGACAAACGAAAAAAATATATTAGCCTCTGTAGAAAAAAACGGTTTCCTGGACATAGACCTGGATCCTACGCTGGATCTTTTTGCCGCGATCGAAAAACTAAAAAAAGAAAAAAATGCCGTGATCCTGGCGCACTACTACCAGGAGCCGGATATCCAGGATGTAGCGGATTATATCGGGGATAGCCTGGGTCTTGCACAACAGGCGGAAAAGACAAGCGCCGATATGATCGTTTTTGCCGGTGTGCATTTCATGGCCGAAACAGCCAAGATCCTGAATCCTTCCAAAAAAGTGGTGATCCCCGATCTCAAAGCGGGTTGTTCGCTCAGCGACAGTTGTCCGCCGCCACTATTTAAAAAATTCAAAGAGAAACATCCTGATCACAAGGTCGTGAGTTATATCAACTGCAGCGCCGGTATCAAAGCCCTGAGTGATGTGATCTGTACCAGCAGCAATGCTAAATTTATCGTGGAGAGTTTTCCAAAAGACCAGCCGTTGATCTTTGCACCGGATCGCAACCTGGGGGCTTATATCAACAAAATTACCGGTCGCAATATGCTGCTCTGGAACGGTGCCTGTATGGTCCATGAAATATTTAGTTTAGAAAAAATAACCAGGTTGAAGGTCCGGCACCCAAATGCGAAACTGATCGCCCATCCTGAATGTGAAGACCCGATCCTTCGCATTGCAGACTATATCGGGTCTACTACGGGCTTGTTGAAATACTCACAGACGGATAGCGCTAAAGAATTCATCGTAGCCACAGAGACCGGTATTCTGCACCAGATGATGAAAGCGTCGCCTGGTAAGACCTTTATTCCCGCCCCACCCAATAACAGTTGTGCCTGTAACGACTGCCCGCACATGAAACGGAACACATTAGAGAAGATCTATCTCTGCATGGAGTATGAGACACCTGCGATAGAGATGGAAGAAGAGTTGAGGTTGGCTGCTAAAAAACCTATGGACCGGATGCTGGAGATCAGCAAGGTGGCGGGGTTGTAAGAAATTTGAATATGAAACCAAAAGAGTTTATTGAAGTTGTGTTAGTTAATGAAATGAAAGACGTCGTTAATAGACATCCTTATCTTTCATTTCTACTTATTTCTGTTGGTATAGAGTTTTTGGGAAAATGCTTGTTGATTAATCACCAAAATTGGAATCTAATAAAAGCCAACAAAGCTTTTGAGAAAGGTGTTGAGAGTTTATATAAAATTGATAAAAGATACAAAGAATTAAATTAAAAAAAAGAACTAAGGGACGGATTTACTCATACATTTCTTCCAAAGAGTAAAATTGTTCTTTCAGAAATAAGCTCCGGTGCAAAAAATTTTCAAATACATGGATCTGGAAAGATAGTTCTGGTTGCCGAAGAGTTTTATAGAGATTTTGTTATTGGCTGTCGCGAAGTTATTAATACCGATTTTCCAGAAAACGACAAAATGAATAAGGACTTTTTATACATAGGTCCATAAAGCAAGATTACTTTTTTAATATCTCCGCCAACACCATTTTCGTGCACTGAGCATCCCTTTTCTCCGGGTTCACAAATTTGATATCGATCTTCGTGATCTCGTAATCTGGAGTTACATAACGTTCACCGATCGTGTAACCCGCTTGTTTAATTTCTTCTTCGCTC
>JANOHQ010000386.1:0-13925 GCA_031406595.1 Chitinophagaceae bacterium | reverse complement strand
CCAGAAGGAAGCCACGGCATAGATCGACTGGCGCATCCTTCGTTCCACCATGCCTTTTAGTTTGGCATCATAAGCTTTGGAAAATGCAGAGGAGTACTGACGAATGGTGATACCATTACGGTCTTCGAAAGAGTATTTCTGATCGCCGGGGAATTCTTTTGTCAGTTCTCTTTCAAATTTAAGAACACTGTCGGCGGCGGCCCCGCTTTCCAACACTCTTTTCCAGATAAAATCAGCCGGGTTCTTAATGTATTCGGCTTTGCCGATAAAAAAATCCCATTCTTTTTCTGCTAATAATTCAGGTATGCGGCTTTCCCAGAAACCATGGATCCCTTTCTGATCGGTGTATTGGCCATTATGATTTTTAGTGGCATGGAGGGGCACATGCGAATCAGCAATATAGTGACCGATCTCCGCGGACAGTTTCATGATCTTTGCCTGGTTCTTTTCTTTAAAGGCATCGGTGAGCCGGTATAACATGGTTTGCAGCCACCAGGGTACGATCCCGTAAGTATTCAATGTGTCTTCGGAATATTTTGCTACAGCATCAACCCATTTCCGCGGAAGATTTTCATACGGATACACACCATAGTGATCGATATCGATATAATGACGCGGACCTTCTTCAGGTATGGCATACCTTCTTTTATCCGGGTCTACGGCATGTTCTGCGAGAAAATCAATTTGTGTTTTGTACAGCACCATCATCTCCGGTGGCAGCAGGAATACCGCATAATAATTGATCTTCTTGTGTGCATAGAAGCCCCAGCAAAATGAGTTTTTTGCCAACGCAAACCCTACCAAAAGAAGTAATAATTTTTTCATGATCCCGTTCATACTGATATTTTCTTTTCTGTTTCATCCAGCACAACGCCTTCCGCCGCCAGGTCTACCACACCACCGGTGACGGCATATTTCATGGCTTCGCCGGAACTGATATTCTCTACCTTTTTTACTTTGGCCCGTGGTAAGATAAATAATTGCCCCGCCCAGTGATAGGATTGTGGCACATATACAGCAACGTGATCTGACCCCAGCTCGAATTTCTCCATTTCTTCGTCGGTGACAAATCCCACGACCCATACATCATTGTTAAATGCCTGGGCGAGAACAGCGGAGCTGAATTTTTTCTTTTCCCCGGCAAACGCACCAAAAAAATCCCGGACCGATGAATAGATGAATTTGACACCCGGTGTTTTTTCCAACCAGGAATCAAACAGGCCAAACAGCCTGGATTTAATAAAAAATGTACTCAGGTAACCGATTGTAATGATCACCACCAGGATAATGACAAAGCCCAGTCCATAATTCTTTACCCGGTAACCGATCGTTTTGCCGTCGATATCCGTTACCGGTTCACGGAAAATAGGGATCCAGTTGTCAACCGTGGATACAATCCAGTAAATGGAGTAAATAGTGATGGCCAGCGGGGCAAGAATCAATAACCCCTGGAGCAGGTACTGGATCAATTTTTTCCATCTAAACGGTTCTCTCGGCATATAAGTGACTCTTTATCAGGTTGACCAATGAACGGCTAAGTTAAATTAAAAAAAGATGGGGGCTCCTGTGTTAAGTTTCGGTGAATGACGGAAAAAAACCGGCGGAAACTTTGGTTACGAAATAAGTTTCCGTAGTTTTGTGGCCGAAATTGAAGAAATGGAACCGAAGGAACGCATATCAATCAAAGCCGAGGAGTTATTCATGCAGTTTGGGATACGTTCTGTATCCATGGATGATATAGCCAATAACCTGGGCATGTCGAAAAAGACCCTTTACCAGTATTTTGCCGATAAGGATGAGCTGGTAGAAGCTGTGGTGGACGGGCATATTAATGTTGTGGAAGGGGATTGCCTGAATTGCCGGAAGAACGCCACCGATGCCATCCACGAGATCTTTTTGACCATGGAGCATATTATGCAGGAGTTCAGCAATATGAACCCGATGCTGCTCTACGACCTGGAGAAATTCCACTTTAAGGCATACCAGCGGTTTAGAGACTACAAGGACAAGTTCCTGATCCAGGTGATCCGCAACAATATCGAATGGGGGATCAAAGATGAATTGTACCGGGAAGAGCTGAATGTTGATATTTTATCGAAATACAGGATCGAATCCATAATGATCCCGTTCAACGTCGCCGTGTTCCCACCCGGAAAATACAACCTGGCCAAGACCTCGGAGATCATTATCGAGAATTTTTGCTACGGGCTGGCCACGATCAAAGGACATAAACTGATCCAGAAATACAATGAGCAACGACAAAAAAATCTTTCGTATGAAGAGAGTAAGAAATAAGAGAACGATTATACTGATAGCACTGTTTGCCTTACCGGCACTGGTAATGGCCCAGCCTCCTGATTCTGCGAGGGTGACCAAACATGAATTTTCTATCCAGCAGGCGGTGGATTATGCAAAGAAGAATAATGTGAATGTAAAGAATGCTTTGCTGGATGTACAGATACAGGAGCAGGTGAATAAAGAAGTAACGGCGAATGCGTACCCGCAGATCAACGGTTCGGGTTCTTATACTTATAATGCCAAACTGCCGGTGAGTCTTGTTCCTGCAGAGTTCTTTGGTGGTCCTCCCGGTACTTTCCAAAAGATCGCTTTTGGTCTGAAGCACAATATGACCGGTGGTTTGGAACTGAACCAGCTTTTATTTGACGGGCAGGTGTTTGTTGGACTACAGGCAAGAACCGCCACGATGGAGTTCTCCCGCAAGTACGTGGAAGTGACCGAAGAAATGATCAAGGCGAATATTTACAAGATATACTACCAGTTGGTGGTGAGCAAAAGACAGATCGAATTACTGGATGCGAATATTGCCCGCTTTGAAAAATTATTACACGATACCCGCGAGATCTATAAAGCTGGTTTTGCAGAACAACTTGATGTAGATAAAGTAAGTGTAGGGCTAACCAATCTCCAGACCGAGAAGATCAAAGCCTTGAACCAGATCAACAATGGTTATTTCGGTTTAAAAGTGCTGATGGGTATGCCGGTGAAAGATGAACTGGTACTGACAGATGACCTGAAGGACAGTGATATCAAAGAAGGAGTATTGGAAGCGATCGCTTACCAGTACAGTGACCGCAAGGAATACCAGTATGCGGACCTTGGTATAAAGCTGAATGAATACAATATCAAAAGATATAAACTCAGTAAGATACCGACGGTGAGCCTGAATGCTTATTATAACCAGAATGCCCAGCGTGATAAATTTGATTTCTTTGGTGGTACCTGGTTTGGTATCTCCGCGATCACACTGCGGGTGAATGTTCCCATTTTCAACGGCTTTGCTACGAATGCCAGAATTCAAAAAGCGAAACTGACCCTCCAGCAAACTATGAACACAAGGGAGTCATTGAAATTATCGATCGACAATGAAGTGGAAACGGCCAAGAGCAATTTCCGTTCTGCTGTGGCGGCCCTCGATTTTCAGAAAAAGAATATGGAGCTGGCTGAGAAGATCTACCAGCAAACCAAAAAGAAATACGAGATGGGTACTGGTTCGCAGACAGAGATCAACACGGCGCAGACCGATCTGAAAGCCGCCCAGACGAATTATATCTCCGCCCTGTATGATGCGATCATCGCAAGAGTTGATTTCATGAAGGCAACGGGGAAACTATGATCACGGATTGCACGGATTGGAGAGATTGCACGGATAATGTGGATTAGGCGAACATGCAGCTTATAACATATAAAAGACAACACTGACTAATAATAGAAATATGAAAAAAATTACAACTGCAACAGCACTTATTGTTTTAGCGGCAATTCTTTTTGTCTCCTGCGGAGGCAGTGGCGCCAAAGACAAAAAAGGCGATCTCGGGGACATGAAAGTAAAATTGGAAAAACTCAAGAAAGAAAAAAATAAACTGGATGCCGATATCCGCAAACTGGAAGCTGATATCGCCAAGGCGGATCCGAAAGGAGCACAGCAGGTGCAGAAATTAGTGTCGGTAGATACGCTTCGGGTAAAAGGATTCTCGCACTATATAGAACTGCAGGGTAAAGTAGATGCGGAAGGAATGGCTTATGTAGCGCCTTCGGGACCTGGCGGACAGATCAAAGCCATTTTTGTAAAAGCCGGAAGCAAGGTCAGCAAAGGACAACTGATCCTGAAGCTCGATGATGCAATGGCAAGACAGGGTGTGATCGCTGCGCAACAACAAACAGGACAATTAAAAGCCAGACTGGCGCAGGCGCAAACAGTGTATGAGCGTTACCAGGGTCTTTGGAAACAGAATATCGGTGCCGAGATACAGGTGATCAATGCGAAAGCGGATGTAGATGCACTTGCCGCTCAAGTAAGAGCAGCGAATGCACAGGTGGCTATGGCACAGGAGCAGGCGAATATGTCGAATGTATATGCAGGTATCGGTGGTATGGTTGATGAAATGAATGTGAAAGTGGGTGAGTTCTTTTCTCCGCAGAGTGCAGCTACGCCGGGAGCGGGAATCCGTATCGTGAACAATAATAATTTAAAAGTAGTGACCAGCGTACCGGAGAATTATGTAGCGAAGGTGAAGAAAGGAGATAAAGTAATGATCGAGATCGCCAATAGCGGCAAACCTCCTTATGAAGCTACGCTGACCATGGTAGGCGGTTCTATCGATCCCATTACCCGTTCGTTTACTACGGAAGCGAGACTTCCATCGGACCCTGCACTGAAACCTAATCAAACAGCCAGGCTGAAGATCCTGGATTACGAAGCAAAAGCAACGATCGCTGTACCGGTGAACGTGGTACAAAGCGATGAAAAGAATAAATACGTGTACGTGATGGAAAAAGCCGGTGACAAAATGGTGGCGCGTAAAAAAGTGGTGCATGTGGGTGAAGCTTACGGAGGCCTGATCGAAATAAAAAGCGGCCTGGCCGGTGGTGAGCTGATCATTACAGAAGGCTACCAGGCGGTGTATGATGGGCAGGCGGTAACCACTGGGGGCAAGTAGGTCCCGATAGTTATCGGGACTGCTGGTGGAGAGTGGGTGGACAGATTCTTTGATCATTGTATGATAAGCCCTGTAAGGGCGACATTTTGGTAGCCCGGGTGAAACCCGGGCAAACGAAAAGAAAAATGCATTCCGGAACCCCATAGGGGTTCAACACAGATGACCAAAGAACCGAACGTACAAGAGTGCGACGCAAGGGACGATCATAGCAGCACCGGCGCTGGTAAACCAAAAATTAATTGATAAAAAAAGTTTTTATGATTTCTGAACTTATTAAGGGGTACGACAGTAAGAAAAAGAGATTCAGACTTACCAACTGGGCTGTTGATAACAAAACGGCGGTGTATATCATCGCCATAATTGTCACCATTTACGGGTTGATGAAATTCAACTCGATGCCGAAGGAGCAGTTCCCGGATATCGTGGTGCCAACGATCTCTGTGGCGACAGTCTATATCGGTAATTCACCGAAGGATATTGAAAACCTGGTGACACGCCCTATCGAGAAACAACTCAAAGGTATCAGCGGCGCCAAGGTGAATAAGATACAAAGCACGTCGCAGGCCGATTATAGTTTGATTGTTGTGGAATTTGATACCGATGTAAAAACGGAATTAGCCAAACTAAAAGTAAAAGACGCGATCGACAAGGCAAAGGCTGACCTGCCTACCGACCTGACAACAGAACCCGATGCGCAGGAATTCGCTTTCAGTGAAATGCCGATCCTCTTTGTAAATGTGAGTGGTGAGTATGATGGAATCAAATTGAAAGAGTATGCAGACAAAATGCAGGACCGCTTTGAAGAGCTGACCGAAGTGACGAGGGCGGAGATCGTGGGTGCGCCGGAAAGAGAGATACAGGTGAATGTGGATCCGTATAAAATGACGGCAGCCAGGATAAGTTTCATGGATATTGAAACAGCCATTGCCCGTGAGAATAACGATATCACTGGCGGTTTGATCGGGGAGGGAAATATGAAGCGTACCCTGAAAGTAAAGGGACAGTTTGCCACGATCGCAGATATGCAGAATATAGTGGTACGGAGTAGTGCACAGGGAGCTTCGGTATACCTGCGGGATATTGCTCAATTGATCGATACGATTAAAGAGAAAGACAGTTATGCCCGTTTGGATGGTAAGAACGTAGTGACGCTGAATATTGTAAAAAGAGCGGGAGAGAACCTGATCAATTGTGCGGATAAGATCAAAGCGGCTGTAGCGGAAATGCAGGCCAGCGAAGAACTCCCGAAGGACCTCCGGGTAGAATTCACCGGGGACCAGAGCAAGCAGACAAAAACTTCCTTTAATGAACTGATCAATACGATCGTCATCGGTTTTATACTGGTGTTGTTGATCCTGATGTTCTTTATGGGCGTAACGAATGCCTTCTTCGTGGCATTGAGTGTGCCGTTGAGTGTGTTTGTGGCATTTATGTTCCTGCCGGTGGCCGATGCGATCATCGGAACAAGTGTTACCCTGAACTTCATCGTATTGTTTGGCCTGTTGTTCGGGTTGGGGATCATCGTGGATGATGCGATCGTGGTGATCGAGAACACCCACCGTATCTATAATAATGGAAAAGTGCCGATAGCCCGGAGTGCGAAGGAGGCTGCGGGTGAGGTCTTTATCCCGGTATTGGCCGGTACAGCGACCACGCTGGCACCATTCTTCCCGCTATTGTTCTGGAAGGGACTTATCGGTAAGTTCATGATCTACCTGCCAACGATATTGATATTGACGCTGGCAGCTTCATTGATCGTGGCCTTCCTCTTCAACCCTGTTTTTGCGGTAAGCTTTATGAAACCGGAAGGAAAGGAATATGAGAAACCGAAGAAAGCGGTATTCCGGAATAAATGGTTCATCACCTTTATCATCGCGGGTATATTCCTGCACCTGGGCAGTATGCCAGGCCTGGCGAATTTCTTATTGCTGATGTCGGCGCTGATGGTGTTGAATGCTTATGTGCTGAATGGGCTGATCCACCGGTTCCAGAAAGGGGTGTTGCCCAAATTGATGAACCGGTACGAGAAATTGCTGCGCTGGATATTGGCAGGCAGAAGACCGGTGTATGCATTCATATCGCTGTTTGGATTGTTTGCGGTTTCTGCCATGCTGTTAATGATGAGTATCAAGGCCGGCAGAACTAAATCTACTTTCTTCCCCAGCGGTGATCCGAATATGCTTTTTGTCTATTTGAAGTTACCGGTAGGTACGGATGTAAAATATACGGATAGTGTGACGAGCGTATTGGAAAAAAGAGTGGAGAAAGTACTGGCCAAAGAATTGCCCGATCAACCCGGGGGTATTGTGGAAAGTATCATTACGAATGTAGCGGTGAGTGCGAGTAAGCCCACCGACAATAACAGGAGTATCCAATCCAACCTGGGAAGGATACAGGTTTCATTTGTAGAATTTGAAAAAAGGCATGGTAAGAAAACGGGCCCCTTCAAGGACCAGATCTGGGAGGCAATACAGGGAATACCGGGAGCCAACGTAGAAGTGGCGCAGGAAGAAGGGGGACCTCCTACTGATCCCCCTGTAAATATTGAAGTGGTGGGAGATAATTTTGAAAATATTGCGTCCGTAGCAGGCCAGCTCTTTAATTTCCTGGACACGAACCGTATTGAAGGAATTGTGAATTTGCAGCCGGATGTGGACCTGAGCAACCCCGAGATCACGGTCAATGTTGACAGAGAAAAAGCCAATTTCGAAGGGATCAGCACGGGTCAGGTAGGAATGGAATTACGTACCGCCGTATTTGGCAAAGAAGTAAGTAAGATCAAAGATGGCGAAGATGAGTACAAGATACAGTTGCGTTATTCAGAGAATATGCGCCAGAGCATAAACGACCTGATCAATATGCGGATCACGTTCATGGATATGAATACGATGCAGGTAAAATCGATCCCGTTGAGTGCAGTGGCGACGATCGATTATACCAGTACGACAGGGGGTGTGAAAAGAAAGAATGTAAAACGAACGATACAATTGCAGGGAGCAGTGCTGGATCCGACCATGGTGGGGCCCGTAAATGCAGACCTGGCTGTAAAGATCGAAGATTTTAAAAGCCAGGTGAAGATACCTGCCGATGTAACGATCAAACTCAGCGGGCAGAGCGAGCAGGAGAAAGAAACGCAGTCTTTCCTTGGAACGGCGTTCATGATCGCTATCGGCCTGATCTTTTTGATCCTGGTATTACAGTTCAACTCGATGAGTAAACCGTTTATCGTGATCACGGAGATCTTTTTCTCGGTCATTGGCGTATTGCTGGGTTATGCGTTGACGGGTATGACGATCGCTACGATCATGTTGCTGGTAGGTATTGTAGGGCTGGCGGGTATCGTGATCAAGAACGGTATCCTGATCATTGAGTTTACGGATGAGTTGCGTGGCAGAGGTATGCGGACAAGAGAAGCAGCGATACAGGCCGGCAGGATCAGGATCATCCCGGTATTGTTAACGGCTGTGGCAACGATCCTTGGTTTGTTACCACTGGCGATAGGTTTCAATATCGACTTCGTGGGATTGTTCCAGCGCTTTGAACCGAATATCTTTTTTGGTGGTGACAGTGTGGTATTCTGGGGTCCCTTGAGCTGGACGATCATTTTTGGATTGATCCTTTCGTTCTTCCTGACGCTGGTCATGGTACCCAGTATGTACCTGATCGCTGAGCGGTTGAAAAGACCGATGGAAAGATTTTACCAGCCCATGGGAAAATTCATTGCCCTGCTTGGTTTTGCCGGACCCTTCTTTTTCATCTTTGTAGGTATAATGTACCTGGTAAGAATGATACAGGGTAAGAAAGTATGGTTGGGAAAATTAAAAGCTCCGCCGGCAAAAGTTTGACGGGGTCTTTGCTGCTAGCTTCAGAGGTGATATCTTTTCGAAAGGTATCACCTCTGAAGCTTCCGAAGCTATTCTTCAATCGCAATATCACTTTCATAGTACCGCCCCACATTTTGATGAGCTACTATTAAGTTTTCCTTGCTCCCAAACCAATCTATCAATTCATTTTTCAACAGTGAGGAAGGGCGGTCATCAATTATTGATTTCCAGGATGACCAGGGATATTGTGTAAAATCAGTGACAAGTCCATGTTTTACAGGGTTTGCATGGATATAAATGACCGCATTGGTAAAATGAGAGCCCTGCGCCACTTCTACCCGCTTGAAAGGGCGATGAAATAAATTCCCGCTTCGCATATGCATATTGTTAAACGCCATTGCATAGGAAGTGAAAAACTGCTGAAAGGCTCTTTCCAATAGGCAAGCCGATGTTTCATGCCCGTCCAGGTACTTTTTCTCTATTGACTTTAATTTTTCCTGCTGCAGCAACCATTTACTGATCTCTTCTGCAGCTTTAATGCGAACTAAAAAATGAAAATGGTTTGGCAATAAAGACCAACAGTAGGTACCGAGGTAGGGAGATAGGTAGTAATCGAACCTGCGCAGGAAGAAGCTTCTGTTCTCATCAGTTTTGAAAAGTAACTCCCGATTATTGGTTCGGTTGTAGATATGATATATCTTATCCTCCGTCAGGTCTGCGAGATATTTATCCTGGATAGGCATGGGATGAAGGTAGCGCGAGGTGTCACCTCATGTGCCGGAAAAACACCACCTGAATCGCGTTTTTTCTGGTACCTTTCTGTTGTTTTACACCATTATATGCGCATCCCGCCCAACCTCAAATACTTCCTCTTCTTCTTATTAGCGATCGGGTTGATCGTGCTGGGGACATTATACCTGCCCCGCCTGATCCCGGGGATCGGTAAGATCGTCATCGCAATAGTACTGATCGCCATGGCGCTGCTGAGTTTCTTTGTCCTGTTCAAGCCGGCATTTAGTTTTTTATTTGCAAGAGCTGATGGGATTTTCGCGGTCTATGCCGATCAAAGCAAGAACGGGTTTCACGTATTTTCCTACCATATCAATAACAGCTCGCGGTACGGTGGGTTCTCTACCCGGGATATTCAGCATTATTATATAGTGATGAATACTGGCAAACTTTTTTACAACTGTATCTATACGCATCCGATGAAACCCATGACCGGGAGAAGCGGCTGGCAAGGTTTTGCCTCCTTTGAAGAAAGTGTACTGGTATCACCCCTGTTTGAGCAGTCGATGAAGAAACTTTCCGGGAAGGCCGGGATGACGCTGCAACTGGGCCAACGGATCAATTCTTCCGGGGAGAATCATTTTATTATTGAGATCAATGAGAACCGGGCCGAACTGATAAAGTTCAATACTGCTACCGATGAGGGAATAAAAATTGCCTGCACTGCCAGGACATCCCTTACTACTTTATGGGAAAAGAAGATTTGAGTGGATGCCCCTCTGTCGAACTACAAGAAATATTAAAGTAATTTTTTTCTCGCGGCGTCCCGAAGCCTCGGGAGCAACGGAGCGGCGAGCGCAACGTTTTTGTCTCCGCGTTCTCTGTACTTTGAGCTCGCCGCGTGAAACCTGTATTTCTCGAGGAGTACGCGGAGGAGCAGAGAAAAGAAAAATGACACTGCGTCTCTCCATCCCGATAGCTATAGGCGCTGCTTTGAAAATTAATTAAATCCAAACACTGCGCTGATCTTAAATTCAAGCATGCGCAATGGCGTTGTATAAACCTCCGCCACCTGGTGTTCATGGATCTGTTGGGTGCTTGCATTGATGAACCGCACAGTTAAAGGCTTGCCATCTGTACCCACAGGAGGATTATTAGCATCGATCAGTTTTTTGGTATTGATATAATCGATCTTGCCCCCGCTGCTATTGTTCACGCTGATATCGATATAGCGTCTGCCCGGGCCTCTCCGGCTTCCGAACAAGACCCAGTCGATCTGAAAACCTGCTCCATAGGCTGCGGAAAAAGTACCGTCCTTGATGATATTACTCTGGTCAAGGGCCTTGCAACCGTTGGGATCATGGGGATCCTCGATAAAGATATTACTATAGAATTTTGTATAACCTGCCTTGCCGCTAACATAGGGCATTATCGGTTTGTCTTCAAGGAGAAACACACGGGCTGTCAACCGGGCCTGTACCACATTGCTACTATAGTTCACAAATGTTTCTGTGATGTCACCATTGCCGAAATCAAAGGTTTGTTTTTTCTGTTCATTCGCGTAGGTTCCCCAGCCCAGGTCGATACCAGCCTGTACCCTGTTCAATTTGCCTGGAAGGCGGTACATCACTTCGGCGGAAAGACTGTGCAGGGCATTGATATTTTTTTTCATCTCCTGGCCGGGAAGACCCAATGAATAACCAGTACTGATAGAAAACTGCGCAGTGGCAGCATAACCGGTAAGAAGGAACAATACAGAGTAGATATATTTCATAAACAAGAGTTTTGAGACTGTTAAGTAACGGTGATTTTTTCAATAATGAATGGATCCGGTTGTTAAAAAAATGCATAACTGTTCAAAATATAGCCGGTAAGAGGGGAAGCCGGTCCAAAGGACTCCTTCGGAGGAAGGGAGGGTTTAAGAAATGTATTTCTTACCGCCTTGCCGTCTTCCCGGCCAGTTTATAAAAAAAGCCACCCGGTAAACGGATGGCTTATGCTTTGATTTACAATTGTCTATTAGAATCCTTTCTTCTCCACTTTCTTTCCGTCGGCATCGAGTTCGATGATCTCGTAGCCCAATTTTTTCACCCCTTCGAAGATCTTTGCTTTATCACCCACGAGCAGGATGTTCATTTTGTCGGTATTCAGCATTTTGCCCGACATCGCATTTACCTGTTGTTTGGTCAAACCGGCGAGGATCTTGTTCTGCTGGTCTACATAATTCGCAGGCAGGTTATAATCCAGGATACGACCGATAAAGCCGGCTTTCTGTAAACCTGTCTCATACAACAATGCATCTCTCTGACCGAGTGAATTCTTCATGAACTTCAGCTCTGCTTCGGTGATACCATTCTCGCGGTAGTTCTTGATTTCTTTCATCACTTCCGCCAGCGCACTGTCCGTTGCGTCGGCACGGATGCCGGAACTGAATTCAAAATCACCGGTGAACTCATCTGCAGTGAATACGCTGCGGGCGCCATAGGTCCAGCCTTTGTCTTCCCGGAGATTGAGGTTCAAGCGGCTGTTGAAATCGCCACCCAATGCATAGTTCATCAGTCGTGATTTGTAATAATCACCGGTAGCATCGTATTTCAAACCGGTGGCATATCCTACACGGAACTGTGATTGTGCTGCTTTGGGAATATCTACCATGTATACTTTGGTCTTGTCAACCACAGATGCCTGCCCGTTTATTGATGGCAGGTCGATCTTTTTGTTGGGCAATTTATTTAAGAAGGCCAGTTTAGGTAATACTTCTTCCTGTTTTACATCACCCACTACTACCACTTTCACACCCTGCGAGGTCATATAATTGCTGTAGTAATTTTCTACATCCTGCAGGCGCATGTTGCGGATCGTGTATTCAGTTCCCGCTTCGCTCATACTCAGGATACTGTTAGGGCCGTAATTTACTTTGGCAAAAACTGCATCGGCCACGGCAGCAGGATCAGATTTTGTTTGTTTGAAATTCTCCAGGTTTTGTTTCTGGATACGGGTGAATGCCGATTCCGTGAATTTAGGATTGAACATTCTTTCCTGTACCAGCTCGAGGGTTTTGTCGAGATTCTTTTTCAATGTCTGTACGCTGAACGTGATACCATTGAAACGGCTGCTGATATTTACAGAGCTGCCTAATTTCTGTAGTGCCACCGCCATTTGTTCAGCGGTGTAATTTTTTGTGTCTTCATTCATCATATCGCCAAACATATCGGCCAGGCCGATCTTGGCTGTATCCTTCGCCTGCAAGAGGTGACCACCAGGAATGGTGATCGTTACCGTTACAGTGGGGATCTCGGAACTTTCAGTACCGATCATTTTCACGCCATTGGGCATATCTTTTCTCCAGAACCTGGGCACTTTCACCGTGGGGTTGGCGCCATTGCCCGGAGTTTTGCTACGGTCGAAATTATCTGTTGCTTTTGCATATTTCAGACCGACATAACCATAATCGGGAGCGTCATACTTACTGGAATCAACTTTATAATTATCTTCTTTGGCGATCAGTTTCTCCTGTCCTTTGGGAAGTACGCTCAGGAATACAGCGTGTTTGCCTTTGATGTATTCGTTATACACCCTCATCACATCTTCCTTGGTAACGCTCTGGTACATTTTGATCAGGTCGGCGATCTTGTTGGGATTACCAGTGAAGGTCTGGAATGCCGCTAACTGCGCCACTTTACCAGCCACACTTTGCAGGCCATTGATCTGCCCCGCTTCCACACCGCCTTTGTATTTGGCCACATCATCATCGGTTACACCTCTTGCTTCGAATGAATCTAGTGCGTTGCGAAACAATGAATCCATTTGTGCCAATGATTTACCAGGTGAAGGCACCAGTTGGAAACCCATTTCACCAGCGAGTTCAGACAATTGACTGAAAGTACTTGCCTGCAAAGCCAGTTGTTTTTTTACCAGCTGCTGATAGAGAACAGAGTTTTTTCCCTGTCCCAATACCTGCGCCAGGCAAGCGAGTGCTCCCATGTCTTTATGGTAATTGGCAACAGTGGGATATTGTATAAATAACAAAGGCAGTTTTGCATAGTTATCTGTGTACGACGCATAGCGGTCAGTCGCCAGCACAGCAGGAGGAACCACTACCGGTTCAACTTTTGGCCCCGCGGGTATCACACCAAAATATTTTTCTACGAGCTTTACTACATCTGCAGGTTTTACATCACCCCCTACCGATACAGTTGCATTGTTCGGGCCATACCAACGAAGGAAAAAATTCTTCAGGTCATTCACACTCACACGGTTCAGGTCTTCTACATAACCGATGGTCAGCCAGGAATACGGGTGACCATAAGGATATAAATTACGGGAAGCCGTTTCACCGGCAAGACCATAAGGACGGTTATCATAGTTCTGTCCTCTTTCATTCTTTACGGTTGAACGCTGGATCTCGAATTTC
>JANOHQ010000369.1:0-9717 GCA_031406595.1 Chitinophagaceae bacterium | reverse complement strand
CGTATTAAATGTACGAGCGGTATTAACCGTAAGTGTGCCGCTAATATCTCCTGTAGCATTGTTAGCCATTGTAACATTTAAAGTGGTTCCAATCGTAAACGATGCGCCACTTGCAACAGTAAAATCAGTCCCGGCATTACCACCGAGAGTTAGTGTTCTCGTACCACCTGAACCAATAAGTGTTACCATTCCCTGGGAGACAGTAAATGAATTGAATGCAAAACTGGCACCGGGTCCGGTAGTAAATGTCAAGATTCCTGTAGTACTAAAGATAATATCGTCACCAGCGAGAGGTGCTCCGACAGGTAACCAGTTACCTGCGGTTGTCCAGTTTAGTGTCAAGCCTGCGCCACCGTTCCATGTCTTTGTAGCAGCATTGACACCCGTTACAGAAAGCACCAATACAATAATAAATAAGTAGAACTTTTTCATTCTCACAAAGTTTTAGTTTTTAAAGGTCAAAATTGTTTATGGCTTACCACGGGACACGGGTATTGGTAGTCTTTGTGAGGAGCTGGAAATGCCTTAACGATCTTAAAACAGTGAATTACCTGTTGAGATAGTACATGTGAAGTTCTTAGGAGGTTCAGGGGGGATTTAACAGGATGGGGATCGGATGATGCAAGTCAGGCGATAAAGGTAAACTGCTTTTTGTTTTAATACAATATTATTACAGTGATTCTAATCAAAAGTTTTCGACTACCAGTAGGGGAAATTGCTTAGTGATTCCAATAAGTGAGGATATTATTCTCCACAATACCTGTAAAGGATCATACATATAAAAATTTAGCGGTATGACTTCCTTTTATTTTCTTTATATCTGCAGGCTTTCCGGCAAAAACTAATTCGCCTCCATTGTCACCGGCCTCTGGTCCAAGATCGATCACCCAATCAGCGCAACGGATCACATCCATATTATGCTCGATCACCAGGATGGAATGTCCCTGTTCGATCAATGCCTGGAAGGAAGTCAATAATTTTTTAATATCATGAAAATGCAAACCCGTGGTGGGTTCATCAAAAATGAAAAGGATCTTGTTATTGGCTCTTCCTTTACCAAGAAAAGAAGCCAGTTTTACCCGTTGCGCTTCTCCACCGGATAAAGTGCCGGAGGATTGACCCAGTTTGATATATCCCAGTCCCACATCGCTCAATGGTTGGATCGCTTTCGCCAGAGTATTCTCTTCATAAAAAAAGCTGATTGCTTCATCGACACTCATATCGAGTAGCTCATAAATATTCTTGTCCTTATATTTTACCTCCAGCACTTCTTCTTTGAACCGTTTCCCTCCACAGGATTCACAGGTCAGGTGTACATCGGCCAGGAACTGCATTTCCACTACCTGTTCTCCTTCTCCCTTACAGGTATCGCAACGACCGCCATCCACATTAAACGAAAAATGCTTGGGTTGAAAACCCCGCATCTTGCTCAATGGTTGTTTGGCAAAAAGATCCCTGATTTCATCATAGGCTTTGATATAGGTTACCGGGTTGCTCCGGGAAGACTTGCCAATGGGATTCTGGTCTACCATTTCCACCTGTGCAATCCCTTCAATATCGCCGGTGATCTGTTTATGAAAACCGATCTTATCTCCAAACTCTCCTTTCATTTTTCGCAAGGCAGGATAGAGGATCTGTTTGACCAGTGTGGTCTTACCACTCCCGCTCACCCCACTGACCACACACAATACATTCAGCGGGAATTCGACCGTGATATTCTTTAAGTTATTATGCCTTGCTCCTTCCACTACCAGTGAACGGTTCCATTTTCTGACGATTTTTGGTGGTTCAATGGTCAACTCACCATTCAGGTATCTGCCCGTGAGACTTACGGGGTTTGCAATGATCTCATCATAATTCCCTTCCGCCACCACTTCACCTCCCAAATGTGAAGCCAATGGTCCCATATCTATTATATGATCAGCTTCCCGCATCATCATCTCGTCGTGCTCTACCACCACTACCGTATTACCAAGATCACGCAATTCTTTCAACACTTTTATCAGGTTGGCCGTATCCCTTGAATGAAGACCGATCGAAGGTTCATCCAGGATGTAGAGGGAATTGGTCAGGTTACTGCCCAGGCTTCTTGTTAGCTGTATACGCTGACTCTCACCGCCACTCAGTGAATTCGCAAGCCGGCTCAATGTCAAATAGCCCAATCCCACTTTCATCAATGTGCCGAGGCGGTTTTGCAGTTCGATCAGTATCCTTTTCCCGATCTCCTTATCATGACTGCTTAGTTTTTTATCCAGCGTTTCAAACCATGTTTCCAGGTCCCGTACAGGCATACTGCTTAGTTCACCGATATTTTTTCCATTCACTTTTACATACAGCGCTTCCTTCCGTAACCGGTAGCCATTACAATCCGGGCAATCTGTTCTTCCCCTGTAGCGACTGAGCAAAACACGGTACTGCACTTTATACAACTGCGATTCCACATCCTTGAAAAAATCATTGATACCATAGACCCCATCGCTGCCTTCCCACAATTGTTTATATTGTTTATCGGTAAGGTCCGCAATAGCTTTATGAACCGGGAAATTGAATTTCTTCGCTCCCTTCAAAAAATTCTGGCGCCACCAATCCAGCTTCTCCCCTTTCCACGGGGCTACGGCGCCGTCGTATACGTTAAGTCTCCTGTCGGGCATCACGAGATCGGGATCGATCCCCAGCACTTGTGAAAAACCTTCGCAGGTAGGACATGCACCAAAAGGATTATTGAAGGAAAAAAGATTGGGAACCGGTTCTTCAAACTGCATACCGTCCAACTCAAACCGGTTATTGAAATGGAGAAGCTTTTTACCATTCACTTCCAGGTAAACATCACCCTCGCCTTCATAAAAAGCAGTGCCGATCGAATCAGCGAGACGGTGTTTGTCATCCTCATCAAAATCTTTCACTATAATCCTGTCAACAAGGATATGAGTTATCTTTTTTGCTTTTAGTGCTTTGTCACCCAACTCCAGGAGTTCCTCTATTCCTTCGGGTTCTAAAGCCCCTCCTGCGGAAGGATTTGGGCAGGCCACCCTTGAAAATCCTTTCTGCACCAAAATATTCAGTTCTTCCTTCAGGTCCCTGTTGGTATGTTGTTTGAAAGTGGCCAGGATAAAAACCTTGTCGCCTTCCTTTAACGCGGTGATCTCATCGAGTACATCTGTCACATCGTCTTTCTTCACTTCCTTCCCGGAGATGGGGGAGATTGTTTTACCCAGTCTTGCAAAAAGCAGGCGGAGGTAGTCATAGATCTCGGTCATGCTCCCTACAGTGCTCCGGGGGGTGCGGGTGATCACTTTTTGTTCGATGGCGATCGCCGGGCACAGACCTTTAATATAGTCCACATCGGGTTTGTTCATCCGGTTGAGGAACTGCCGGGCGTAGGCACTGAGGCTCTCGGCATAACGGCGTTGTCCCTCAGCATATAATGTGTCGATCGTCAGGGAGGATTTGCCCGAACCTGACACTCCGGTGACCACTATGAGCTTTTCCCGGGGGATCTCTACGGTCACATTCTTGAGATTATGTGTCCGGGCACCCCTGATCAGGATATTTTCTGCGGAAATTACGGTCTCCCTTTTGGCGGGATTTTTCCCTTTTATTGTCTTTTCCATTAATATAACCACAAAGATAAAGCCTTGTCAGGCTTAATCTTACAGGTAGATTCTTAACATTTTGTTAGCACACATAACTACATTTTGCTTTCACATTAGTTTGGCAATTTCATGAAATACGCTATTTTTAGTTTTCCAATATAAAAAAATGAAAAACCTAAAACTTACTCCGCCTATCGCATAAACTTCTACTCGTTTCTAGTTAACCGAATCTTTTATTGCAACCAATATCCATTTGAACATTGTGTCATTGCTATTGCCCTGACACAGCAACCCAAACTGTAGGAGTTATGAAAGCACTATTAAAAAAAACAGACCACGAACTCATCCACCTGTTTACAGATGGCAGTGTTGAAGCCTTGGAAACCCTGGTGCTCCGGCATAAGGACAAACTCTATACTTCGATCCTGTTCCTGGTAAAAGACAAATACCTCGCCGAAGACATCTTCCAGGATTCTTTTATCCGCATTATTGATACCATGCGGGGCGGCCGTTATACAGAGGAAGGTAAATTTCTTCCCTGGGCTATGCGTATCGCACACAACCTGTGTGTGGATCATTTCCGGAAAGTAAAACGCACCCCCACCATCCGCAACGGTGAGGACAAGGATATCTTTGAAGTGCTGAACTTCTCAGAAGACAGTGCCGAAACCGTGATGATGAGAAGACAAAGTCATGACCGTGTCCGTGATATGTTACAAAGTTTGCCTGAAGACCAGCGGGAAGTTATTATATTGCGTCATTATGCAGATATGAGTTTTAAAGAGATCGCAGCGGCTACCAATTGCAGCATTAATACCGCGTTGGGACGTATGCGATACGGATTGATTAATTTGCGTAAGCTGATGACTCAAAAACAAATCGCATTATAAACGCGGATTAAAAGATTGCTAAGGATTAAGAGGATTAAATACAATTTCTGAAACCTAATCCGTCAATCCTGCTAATTCATAAAATCCGCGATAGCTCTTGTCATTCTGTATCTCCATCTGGAAAAAAAGAATTTTCTGTAAAGGATCTCTCTTTTGCTTGCCAGCCCGTCTTTGCCTCTTCGACTAGCTCAGGATGCGATGGCGGATTATTCCGGAAGGCTGGTACAGAATGACACCAAATTAGACCACTGATTACATTGATTTTATGATTAATGTGATTGGTGGTTTTTTATTTATACCACCAGCGCCCACACATAGGTTTCACCACTTAAAGTGACTTTGTCTATTGCCACTGAGCCCAGGCGGAGCTTGCCACCGAAGGTCTCGAAGGGTTGCCCATTGCCTATTGTCTGTTGCCAGTTGTCTTCCTGAACGCATCCAACCCGCAGATCAGCCAGTCGGCGAATACTTTGGGCTTATTCCCACTGGTGATATAATACTTGGGCTTTGTCATCACTTTTTCTTCGGTATTCAAAATAATATATTGCGGCTGCGAAGTAGCCCCGAAATTCTCTGTTTGGAATGTGGCCCACTTATCCCCTACTGTTACGATCGATTTCTCTACACCATTTGAAGTGGTAAATGTAATTTGCTCCGTTAGCGGAAGATTTCTTCGTTCGTCCACATAGAGTGAAACAACAACGAATTCCGTATGCATCAAACTGTCGACGGTGGGATCGGTCCACACACTTTCTTCCATCTTGCGGCAGTTCACACAGGCCCAGCCTGTAAAATCGATCAGGATGGGTTTGTTCTCTTTTTTGGCTTTTGCCAGCGCTTCTTCATAATCTTCCAATGGTTTAAATCCTCTTTTGCAATTCACAGGGTTCTTATAAATGCTGTAACACATGGGTGGCGGGAAACCGCTGATGAGTTTCAGATTGGCCGCTTTGGTATTGGTAACACCGGGCGCCAGGTATACAGCAATAGCGATGAACAGCAGGGCAAACGCGATCCTTGTAAAGGAAAATTTTTTCTTCCCGTTAAACCGGAACCAGCGCAACAGGTAACCGACAGTAAGAATAGCGATCACCAGCCATATCCCGATGAATAATTCTCTTGTCAGCAAGCCCCATTGTTTTACCAGGTCCGCATTGGAAAAGAATTTAACGGCCAGCGCCAGTTCCAGGAAACCAAGCACCACTTTTACATCTGTCATCCATCCGCCTGATTTGGGTAATGACTGCAGCCAATGCGGGAACATCGCAAATAAGGCAAAAGGCAAACCCAATGCAATTCCAAATCCCGCCGCCCCTACCGTCAGCGGCCAGGCTCCCTGGTCGGCTACACCTACCAGTAAGGTACCCAGGATAGGACCTGTGCAGGAAAACGACACAATGGCCAATGTAGCGGCCATAAAGAATATCCCGCCCAAATTTCCAAGGCCCGATCTTGAATCCATCCTGTTGGCCAAACCCGAAGGCAATCCAATTTCAAACAGGCCGAAAAAAGAAAGTGCAAAGAATACAAAAATGGCAAAGAAGGCCAGGTTGAGCCAGACATTCGTAGAAATGTTATTGAATATCTCGGGGCTGATCGCTTTCCCGGCGACATGAAAAGGCAGCGTGATCAACACATAGATCAGGAAAATAAAAAGACCATATAATACAGCATTGCGTATGCCCTGCCTCCTGTTCGTAGATTTCTTGGTAAAAAAAGTAACCGTCACCGGTATCATCGGGAATACACAGGGTGTCAGCAGTGCGATCAGTCCACCCAATAAACCCAAAAAGAAAATAGTGACGAGGCTTTTATTTTTTGTACCGTCATCACCGCAGGGATTGACCGGGTTATTGACATCCACCGCGGCAATCTTTATTCTTCCGCTTGCTGCTACGCCGCCTTCCAGTTCGGTGGTAAAACTAGTTTCAGTAGCAGGGTAGAACTCAGTGTCATTTCCGTACGTATAAAGCAGGCTTCCCTGCAATTTTGCGGGAACAGTTCCTTTAATGGTAATAACTGCTTTCCATGCCAGTTGTTTTTCAAATACACCCACCGTCTCATTATCAAAGATGGGGCTTACATAAGCTTTTGGGGGTTCTTCGCTCCAGATACCATTTTTCGTCTCCAGCATTACACTTGAATCAGCAAACCGTAGTTCGCCCATCTTTACTTCCTGTATCACCTGGTTCGGCGCATACACTTTCCAGTCACCGCTGATCGTTCCGTTAAAATGCAGTTCATATTTTCCTTCACCGATCTTTTTACTGGTAATTTTCCAATCATGCACGACCCCCAAACTATCCTGGCTGATCACAGGAGCAGTAAAACAAATAAATAGTATAAGAGAAGCAAGTAGTTTTTTAAGCATTAGGTTCCTTTATAAAAACAAACGGGTCTTTGGAAAGACCCTTTATAATATGCAACGCTGTTCTCTCCATCCATTACTGGAGCACGATACTAAAGTTGACTTTTTTTGGCGGCAGGCATTTTTTGTCATCACAGGTCTGGAACTCTACATTGCCGGTAAAATTAGTCTTTACATTCCCCTTCAGTTTTACCCTCTGAACAAAATCAACGGTGGTGGAATACTGGTTGGCAGAAATGCCAAGGGTGGCATCCTTCATCAGCTCCATCTTTCCTACTTCCTTTATCTTTCCTTCCCGGGTAAAAAGGGGATTGGCATTAACGGTAAATTCGGTGGGCATATTGACCGCATCGTCGGGCTGTGTCTGTGAATACAGGTGCCAGCCTGGCTGTATGTTCGCTTTCATGTGGATCTCGTACATCTTATCCGAGACCTTTACCGCACTGAAGGACCAGGTCACCGGGGTGATCATCTGTGCCTTCGTCAGCAAGGACCCTGAAACAATAATTCCGAGTAGTAATAATTTCTTCATTTGTTCTTATTTAACGCTACAAAAATCTCTCTTTTAGTTCAACTATCCTGTTAAAGTTGCCGGGCAAATTTATCACTCCCTAACTACATGATTTGTAAGGGAAACGACAAAAGCGACCCTGAATGGATAGATGGTAATCTCAGGATACAAGTTGCTCCGCCATCAGCAGGGTTTTGATAATCTCCCTGCCATCGGTATTACCCAAAACAGCCGAACAGGCTCTTTCCGGGTGGGGCATCATCCCAAATACGTTCCGGTTGGCATTACAGATCCCGGCAATATTCCGGGTAGCCTGGTTGGGGTTTGCATCGGGCCTGATCTTCCCTTTTTCATCGCAATAATAAAATAATACCTGGCCGTTGGCTTCCAGTTGATCCAGTGTCTGCTCATCGGCATAATACCTTCCCTCGCCGTGGGCTACTGGTATCTTATATATCCTTTCCGACGCATTGGTCAGGTAAACATTTTTACAAACGAATTGCTGGTGACCGTTCCGCAACAATGCTCCCGGCAACAATTGCGATTCGCAGAGTATCTGGAAACCATTACATACTCCAAATACTTTCCCGCCGGCATTGGCAAATTCGATCACACTCTGCATCATCGGGCTGAAACGGGCAATGGCGCCGCAACGCAAATAATCCCCATACGAAAAACCTCCGGGGAGGATAATACAATCATCAGTGTCAAACTGGCTGAGATCCCTGTCCTTGTGCCAGAGCATCACTACTTCCTGCCCGAGATCATACCGCAAAGCATCATACATGTCCCTGTCGCAATTGGAACCGGGGAAAACGACTACGCCAAATTTCATGTTGAGGAGGTTGAGGGGCAAAGATAATTCATTAGATGATAGGTCTTTTAAACTTAGGCTATGGGCCGTGGGCTTTGCACTTTGGGTTAATGAAGCATCGTTAAATTGTATCATAGCCAGCAGCCCGGAGCCTACCAGCCCATGGCCTTCCTTACCAACCAAGTTCATAATACTGGTACCCCAAAATAAAAGCCACCGTGAGCCAAAAAAGCAGCATCGGTATCACCCGCAACGTAGCATAGAGATAGTTGCAGGCATGAAAAGCGGCAAAGGGGATCGCAGCCATGACCCAGTTCTCGAAATTATCGCTGTTATTCACGAAAGGGATAAAGATCGCCCCGAGCAGGTATAATAATAAGAGACTCCATCCTTTCCGCACCTGGATCAGCATCCTGCGGAGATTATCCTGCACATAGTAACCACCGCCGAGGAAGGGAACAACCAGGAGGAACGCACTGCCAGCCAGCCAGGCCGATTGTTTGATCGAAGGCAGGCTCACCGAAAAATAGGGCCAGAGATGATCCCAACTCCATTGCCCGTTAATAAAAAGATAGATTGCATAAAAATAAAAAGGTGTGGTAATACCGACGATACAAAGGACCCACTCATTTAACCGGAAGGGACGCATCAGTGCCAGTGCCAGCAATATCCAGATCAAAAAAGTAATGGCAGGAAAAAAAAGAAAGGAAGCGATACCCAGGGCCAGCCCGATATTGAAAATGGCGCCTTTGGCATTTGGCTGTCCGTATATTTTAAACAACCCTGATAAAACAAATAATAAAATGGTGTTGACAATCAGGGGTGCCGAAAAATAATTCCATTCGGGAAGCAAAGAAGTGATCAGCAAATAAGCCATTCCGGGAAAATAAGTCGGGCGGCTCATCATCCGCTGCGTATTCATAAAACGGGTGAGCAGGATGGACTGCAGGAATAGTAATCCAAACGCAAGCAGGGGATAGACCATTGGGCCCGACCGGCCGATAGGTGCTAAAAAATCCAGGATACCTTTAAAGAGAATACCGTCATTGACCCTGCTCCCGGGAATATGGGGATAGAGGAACATCGGAAGTTTGATCAACACTCCGAATACCAGCAGCAGGAAAATATTGGCCGGGTTTTTCTGTTTAAAAATACCGATCACGGATATTGTATCATTTTGAATTTAGCCGGTAAGGCGGAAAGACGGGAAGAATTGATGAACATTCTGTTTTTCTTACCGACTTACTGTCTTACCGGCAAACTAAAACACAATCCATCACGGATAATGGACAGTATTAATTAGTTCTGGGTATAATCGATTTTTGCAAAGCAAATATAGTTACGATACAGGCAGGGAACAATCATCTGCCGGGAACTTACCTGTTTCCCGAATTTCGGCATGAATTCGTAGCCCTTATCGAGGTTTTTCAGCGTAGGATTACGTGTCATATTCCCGTCCGGGGCGATACTGTAGTCCGAGAGGAGGTTATTCCTCCTTTCCTGCTGGTTAAAGAGAAAATGCACTTCCCCACCGGTATTCA
>JANOHQ010000367.1:0-4620 GCA_031406595.1 Chitinophagaceae bacterium | reverse complement strand
CAGCGAAGTACGAAAAGACGAAATGAGCCTTGCAGCATTTGGTATCGACAGTGCGAATGTAAAGCAGGATGTGCCTTCCTTTTTCATAGGTGATTTTAAAAAAGGGGATATCGTATCGCTTAACAGGCGGCTATTTACTTTTTCACTCGATGGTAGCTCCGTCGGGAAAGGCAATGCTTTCTCTATCGGTCTATTCTTAGTGGAAAAAGATCTGTTGAGCAATACAGAGCTTGCCGGAAAACTGGAAGGTTTGTTTTTTGCTATATCGGCAACGATTACAGCTATTTCAGCCACCCTGCTGGTGATTGGCCTTGCAGGCGGCCCTGTTACTGCCACTATGCTGACAATAATTATGTTCAGTGCTCTATTCTTTCAACTACTAAGCCGGGTATTTTCGTTTATTGCAGATGATTTTTCTGATACCGGGTTTGATACCCTTATCATTGATCCTCCATTTACCATCGGCGATCGTTTTGACAGAACACTCTCCTTTGAATTGGACAATGGCACCGGTGACCTGACCAAAGGAAAGTACTCAGCGGCGGTGCATTGGGAGGTAGTGGCAGCATAGATTATAGGAGGCAGACAACACTACAAAAGTACTTATCATAAGTAAAGCCAGCTCTTTCGAACTGGCTTTACTATTATTTAAGACGGAAAGAGTTTTAGAATTTCCAGCTCAGTCCCACCAGGGGAATTTTATCCTCGCTCGAGATCGCATAAGAAAATGTGATCAGCAAACGACGCAGCGGTGAGAACCAGAAACCACCGCCATAACCGCTCAGGAATTTCTTATTGGGATCGTTCTCTACCCACACTCTTCCTGCATCCAGGAACGCCATGATGCCAAGCGCCCCGGGGAAGAGGTATGTTTTGAAATTAGCCAGACGGAGACGCAGTTCGGCCTGGTTGTAGAACTTGGTCTTGCCTGCAAAACGTTCTTTCCTGAAACCACGAAGGTTGTCATCCGAACCAAGGTATTGCGCATGAAAAAATTCAAATCCATCACCCAGGGTAGTACCGGCTCCGATCCTGTTGGCAAAGGTCAGCCGGTCAGGTATCAGTGCAAAGTAAAAAGCAAAATCGGTATTCAGCTGCGTTACTTTATCATAACTATTATCGCCCATTCCCTTCAATATACGTACGGTGCTGATCCAGTTCACTCCTTTTTCAGGTAATATCTGGTTATCCCTTGTATCAACAATAACAGCCAGTTTGGCACCGACATAAGATTGATTTTCAAAAACAGTAGTCGGGTTCAAACCGCTGGCCACTGTATTCAACACTACATTACGTTTCGCATTCAGCGCATCGGCAGAATCCATGCTATACCACTGGAACGTGGGACCAAACAACAACATGAACTTATTGCTGAAGCGGTGGCGCAGTTGCAGGGAGACATCACCCAGGTCATACCGGATCCGGTAGAACCTGAATTTGCCGGTCTGTGTTTTATCATAGATAGTGTTCACTCCATAACCAAAGAAGTTGGAAGTGGCATTGGGTCCCTTGTAGTCGATATCAGTAAGGATATCGGTCTTATCACCGAGCGCCGATATGAATTCATTATTATAATGTACGTTCAACGCCTTCGTGGAAAATGCATAAGCCGCCCTGAACTGGTGTAATGATTTATACGGATTCTTCCTGAAACCATGACGGATGAATTTGAAAGTGGGCCCCAGGAATAATCCATCATCCGGGTTGTAACCGATCGTCGCAAACACGGACTGGTAAGGGTATTTATAACTCAGCCGGTCAAATGAATTGACAGCAGTATCGTTGCTCATCTTGTTGCCAAACCGGCCATTCACTTTATTATTACCATCGGCCCTGTCATAAATGAGGGTACCGCCTTGTTTGGTTGAGTTTTCAAATACATCTTCACCCCCGCCACCGATCAGTCTTACTTTGATCTTATCATTATCGCCACGCATGACAAATTTATCCTCTCCATCAAATCCATACACCCTTAATTCTTTGGTCACTTGGGGATCGAATGTCCTTTCATACATTTTAGTGGCCTGGTTCCCGTCCTTATCAATTTTATGAACCACCACAGAGGCGGTACCATCATTATTGCGGGTAACTTCATACAGCTCCTTTTTATCGCTCCCGGTGATACTGACGATCTGGGAAATGAACTCATAATACTGCATCACCTCTGCTACCAGGTTACCGCGACGGGCCTTCAACGTTGTCGCGATCCAGGGACCGGAGATTGACCGGATCTCTGCGGGCTGCTGTGCGATAGCACGATCGATCACTTCGTCGGTCATTTGAGAAACAAATTTCTCGGCTGCTGTTCTCCAATCCTGCTGGCTGAGCTCGTTCAAAAAGAAACGGTCCAGGTTTCGGGCCGCAAAATTGAAACGGGTAATGCTTTTTGCAGCTGGTTTAAATCCTTCCAGTTGTGGCACCAGTGAACGTCCTTTTACAAAGCCGGGCAATACACCGCGGTTGATATAAAAAGCCTGGTCCCTGTCCTTGGGAATAGGGATATAAGTTTTCCCTTTACCGTTGGCATTATCTACAGCCACCCAGTTCCACTGGTCCTCGTGCCTGTCCAGGTCCATCACGAACATATCGAGTATCCTTGCCCGTAAGAGGGCCTGCGCATCTATGGTGTTGTCGTTATCTTTTTCTAATTTATCGGCTACTTCTTCGGAATCGAAGGCTTTATCATAACCTGCCGGCAGGCGTTCTTCCAGCGTTACTAATGAATTGGCAAAATCGGCGCGGAACTCTCCCAATTTGGGGTCATCACCAATATATACCAGCTTCACCTTGCCATACTGCACACCGGCTGCATCGGCCAATGGTTGAACGGAGAGGGAGGCATAAGGATAAGAGGCCGAAACACCATCACTCACCAGGTCAGCTGCCGCCTCACTTTGCAGGTCTCCCGGCAAGGTCTTTGAAGTAATATATTTCTGAATGGAACGAATGGTGTATTCCCTTCCGCTGGCATCCTCCAGCCGGAGTGATTTGGTTTGTTTACCCCCTCCTCTTTTGACAGGGGTCAGCCCGCCTTTTTCGGTAGCCAGGTTTATAACAGGTACTTTCACGGGCGTATTCCATTCTTTCCGGTAGTTGGCCCCCATCCAGAATATCCTGCCGCCGCTGGTGCTGAAGGTAGACCCCGGCGATGCCGTAGAGTCGGTCTGTGCATTGCCCTGCGACACGGCAATAAAAGAAAGTACAAAAATGAAGATAAGCAGTCTCATGGTTTCAGGTTTAATAATTAAAATAAAGTCAGTCCCAAAGTAAAAGATACAATTTTTTGAAAAATACGCAAATTATAACATCCCGGCATAAATATGGAATAAAATCACTGAATACAAGCCCGGCAATAAGCATGAAAACTGAAATGAAAAGGCCATTATTGTTACATTTTTTTAAGCGAATGACTGTTCCGGACAAAGTTTTATGTAAATTGGAAACTTTCTTTGGTAGGTGATTGTTATATCATCCGATAACCTTGAAAATAGCAGTGATCCGTGATACTGATCACAAAAAAATTAAAGCCTTAACCAAGTTATTCATTACCGGGTGGTCATAAAAAAACATATTTTCTGGATTGGTGGTTTCCTGTTACTCAACCTGTCACTCAACGCACAGCGGGATACAGCCCGGAACACGGCAGCCGAAGACACCATTATTCAACGGATCATACTTATCGGCGATGCCGGCCAGTTGACGAACGGCAAACACCCTGTGGTGGATGCGGTGAGGAACTACATGACACTCGATAAGAAAACAACCATTCTTTTCCTTGGCGATAATCTCTATAAAGCTGGTCTGCCCGATGACCAGGATCTCTCCTACGCCCAATCCAGGGCAGTGCTCGATTCACAGCTATCGGTTGCTGATGGCACCCCGGCCAAAGTGTACATGTTACCCGGGAACCACGACTGGGACAATGGAGGACGCGGTGGTTATGATGCCATCATCCGCCAGCAATTGTATGTCGACTTCTTACGCAAATCCAATGTAAAATATTACCCGGAAGACGGTTGCCCGGGACCGGTAGAAGTAAGTCTTGGTAACGAAGTTACCCTGATCATGTTTGACAGCCAGTGGTGGCTCCATCCCCACGACAAACCCGAGATCGAATCTGACTGTCCCTGCAAAACACGTGAAGAATTGGTGACCCAGATCGAAGATATCGCCGCCCGCAACTCCAAAAAACTAGTTCTCCTTGCCTGTCACCATCCTTTTAAAAGCAATGGTACACATGGCGGCTATTATACATTGAAACAACATTTGTTCCCTTTAACGGACCTGAAGAAGAACCTTTATATCCCTTTACCCATTTTAGGTTCTGCCTACCCGATATCAAGAGCTGTATTTGGATCACCACAGGATCTGAAGCACCCTATCTACGCCGATATGGTCAGTCAGATCTCCGCTGCTGTAAAATCAGTACCCAACCTGGTATTTGTTGCGGGCCATGATCATAACCTCCAGCATATCAAAGACAGCACCCATCACTATATCGTAAGCGGTGGTGGTTGTAAAATAAGCCGGACCTCCAAAGCCAAGAACAGTCTTTTCAATTCATCTTCCACAGGTTTTTCCGTAATGGAAGTGTCGCGTAGTAAGAATGTTACGATCAGC
>JANOHQ010000362.1:0-26936 GCA_031406595.1 Chitinophagaceae bacterium | reverse complement strand
CATTGCAAACCTTTTTTATCCAGCTCGAAGAAAACGCCGGTCATGGCAGGACGCAGGTCATCGTTGCTGGTCGCGAATAATGTTTTATTGATAGCGGTCACCAGCGCCGACGCGGTCATCGTAAATGAAGTGGTATCATCTGCCGCTGGTTCTTTGGGGAAATTATCGGGGTTTTCTCCCATCACTTTATACTTACCATTGTCGCTCGTGATCTCTACGCCAAAATTCTTGTCGATATTGAATGTCAACGGCTGGTCAGCAATATTCTTTAGTGAATCCATCAGGATCTTGGCGGGGATACAAACTTTTCCGCTGTCCTTGGCTTCGATATCGAGCTGCACCCTCATCACGGTCTCCAGGTCGGTGGCCACTACGGTCAGCTTGTTCTTTTCCACTTCAAACAGGAAATCCTCGAGGATCGGGAGCACCGTATTGGCATTGATAACACCGGCGATATGCTGCAGCTGTTTCAGTAAAGAAGAGGAGGAGGCAATAAATTTCATCAGTATAATTTTTATGGCTTTTGGCCTGATGGAATCCGGCTAAAAAATTTTCTGCGCAGGATGGGTCAAATTGCTTGAAAATTTTTTACCCTCATTTCATCGTCAATTGGTTTGGGCGAAACTACTGATTTTTGCCGTACACAACACACCTGTTTTGCCTTGTGGATTAGTTATTTCCCGGGGTGGAAATACTGCAGGACCCTTCTTAAAAAAGCCCTGGATACAGGCGGCAAAGCCGGACTTTAACCGACAAGTTCTTTGTATCTTGCTTTTTCTCAAAAACGACCCATGTTTGATAAACTTTTCGGAAGAAATAAAAAGAAAGAGGAACCTACAGGGCCTGGAATCCCGTTTGGACGTTATTCGGATAATAATAAACCGGTGACCAAAGTGAACCGGTGGACGGATGCGGACACATTATTCAAGGGAAAAAAATACACCGAGGCCATCGATGCTTTTTTCGAATACCTCCGGGATGACACGGCGCAGAATGTAGTGTATGAACGCAATGGTGCGGAAGGCCGTTTCCATTTTTACCAGGGGTCAAAAATGGTAAGGGGAAGTTTCAACGGCGACCTGCTGAAAGCTGAAGTAACGCTGGCCCGTATGCCGCAGCCTTCGGTACCCGTGATGCGGCGCCTGCTGGAAATGAATTTCAACTTATACTATAGCCGTTTTGCACTCGATAATGAGAGGCTCTGTATGAGTTTTGACACCGATATCGAAACCGCGAGTCCCAGTAAATTATATTACGGGCTGAAAGAATTGTCTACCAAGGGTGACAAACAGGATGATCTGCTGGTGCAGGATTTCACCATGCTGGAAACAACAGACAACGAACATATCGCCCTTATTCCCGACAGCGAGAAAGATGTAAAATACGAGTACCTGCAAAAATGGATCAGTGAAACACTGGATATGATTGCGGCGGTGGATGCGGATAAATTCTCCGGAGGGATCGCCTATATGCTGCTGGCGCTCATCTACAAGATCGACTACCTGGTGACACCAGAAGGAAAGATACTGGCCGAGCTGGAAAAAATAACGGCGATCTATTTTAAAAAAGACGAACGTCCCGTAGCGGAAAAGAACCGTGACATGGTCGAAGCCTTTAAAAAGATACAAGCCAAACCACGGGAGGAAATGTATACCTACCTGATCCGCTCGAAATATACATTCGCGATCGTGGCACCGCAACAATATAAGGTGGTAGCGGATTCCATACACGGGGCCAACATAAACCTTGTCTGGTACCGCGACAATAATCACCCGTTCATCGCCAGCCAGATCGCCGAGTACGGGATCACGTATTGCCAGTACTCTTATAGTTTGCCAAAGGTCATCACGGATCTTATTCATTTGTATATGATGGTGAACTACGCGGACTATTTTGCGGCGTTAGGATATACCCAGCGGTATTACGATCCGAAAACCAATAAATTCGAATCAGAAGATATCATCGAAAGGATCAAGCAGATTCAATCGGCCTGGAAAGAAAAATACCCGCTGATGGATTTTAAAATGCAGAACCTGAAATTTGACAATCTTGTTAATTTCAACCTTACGTACACGAATGAAATGGAATTTTTAAACACCGACCCCAAATAACCATTGATTACACTGATTAATATGATTAAGCCGGAGTTCAAATATTCGGCCATTACTGAAGCGATCATTGGGGCTGCAATGAAGGTTCATCAGAAAATGAGAAACGGTTATCCCGAAGTTATATACAACAGATGCTTAAGAATCGAATTTGAAAGATGTTCGCTTTCTTTTAAGAACGAAATTGAATTGCCTGTTTTCTATGAAAGTGTTGAGGTAGGCAGACGCAGGTTTGATTTTTTGGTGGAGGATAAAGTAATAGTAGAAATAAAGGTGGTCGCGGAACTGAATAACGCCCATCTTGCACAGGCCCTAAACTACCTGGAGTGTCTCAATCTGAAGATAGAGTTATTGCTAAACTTCGGCTCAAAAAGCCTTGAAATAAAAAGACTCATAAACAACAAAGTAAACTAATCAAATTAATCAGTGTAATCAGCGGTTATGGATTCGCAACAAATAATAGAACAATACCAAAAAGCGATCATTCAAATTGCCACGACAGGGGGCACCGGTACGGGTTTTTATATCAAGGAATTCGACATGATTGTTACCAATGACCATGTGGTAGCGGAGAACGCGGAAGTAACGATCGCGGGGAAAGCTTTTGATAAAGCCCTGACAAGAGTATGGTATACCGACCGTAAACACGACCTGGCTTTCCTGGAAGCCCCGAAGGGTATCGAACTTCCGGAAGTAAAACTCGGCCGTTATGAAGAGATGCATGATGGTGATGCGGTGGTAGCGATCGGTCACCCGTACGGATTAAATTATACAGCCACACAGGGTGTGATCTCCAAAGTGGACCGGATAAGAGATGGATTGAAATTCATCCAGATCGATGCGGCTATCAATCCCGGTAACAGTGGCGGCCCGCTGGTGAATAACAAGGGAGAAGTAATCGGGGTGAATTCTTTTATCATCCGGGGTGGTGATAACCTGGGCTTTGCATTACCGGTAAGTTACCTGAGGGATGCGCTGCAGATGTATATGCCAAACAAGGGACAGGCGTCAACCCGTTGTTTTAGCTGCAATTACCTGGTAACTGCTTCGAATATCGATTCAAAAAAATATTGTCCCAGTTGCGGCACCGAAGCAAAGCTGCCGGAGATCCCTGAAAAAGAGATCGAACCGGTGGGTGCTGCCAAAACCATCGAAGAGATATTAAAAGAATTGGGTAAAGATGTGCGGCTCGCAAGAGAAGGCGTCAATACCTGGACCGTGAAAGAAGGTTCCGCTAAAATAAAGATCACTTATAACGCAGAGAATTTCTTTATAGCCGGCGATGCCTATCTCTGCCAGATGCCGGCTGATGCAGCGAAGATCAAACCGCTGTATCAATTCTTACTGGAGGAAAATTTCCGGGTGAATGGGCTGGTATTGAGTTGCGTGAAGCAGAACATCGTGCTGAGCTGTATCATGTACGATCTCGATATGACCAAGGAACACGGCGCCGAATCCTTCCGTAATCTTTTCCAGAAAGCTGATCACTATGATGATTTTTTGAAGAGGGAGTATAGTTGTTTGGACAGGCTGGAGGAGTAACGGTGTCTGACGTCTCCGAAGGAGCGTCTGACACGTTTCCAAAGGAGCGTCTGACACTTTTCCGAAGGAACGTCCGACACCGTTAAAAATTCTGAGCTATAATTTTAGCCGCCATCCAAACCCGATCGTTGCCCCCATATAAAGAATAGCAGATACAATACCCCACGAAACCTGCTCACCCGAATAAGGACCAGCCTGCCAAACCACAAGAAAAGTAGCCAATACCCCCAACAGAAGTGTAACAACGGTCACTCGCTTTAATGTATCCGGTTTCTTGCTGATGTTCGGTATGATAAAAGATGCGATAATGATAAATAGCACAGTCGGTACGGTGAAAAGGAAAGCGATAGAAAGAAAAAGCGCAAACAGGAAAGGCTCTTCAGGATCGCCGTACATACCAGAATCTGCAAACAATGTAAACAGCAGGAAAGCAAGAGGCGTGCAAAACATGATGGCCATCCAAAGGTTTACGATATAGGTTCGGTATCGGGGCTTTCGTGGCATGGGGGCAATTTGCAATTTAAAGTTACCATCTTCGTTCAGCGTTTCCGGTTATCAATCACTTTTTATACTTTTATTATATATGCATGTCAGTTCCAAGCATATTCTCCTGTTTACCGTCTGCTGTTTTGCGCAGCTTTTAAATGCCCAAACCACCCAGATCATCCGCTACACCACTAAAGAAGGATTACCCTCCAATTCTATCTACCGTACCATCATCGACCGGAAAGGATTTTTATGGATAGCGGGGGAAACCGGCGTAACCCGCTATGATGGCAGGGTCTTCAAGAATTATACAACCGTTCATGGACTTCCCGATAACGAAGTGACGGAGCTTATGGTGGATAGCAGCGGGATCTTATGGGTATTGCCTTTCCGCAAGAAGCCCTCCTATTATAATGAAAAGAAGGATCGGTTTGAGAATAACTATACTGACCCTGAACTGGACAAGATCGATATGGGAAATGTGAGCACGGCCAATATCCTGCAACGTGGCGGCATCGCTTTTTGCAATAACAACCGGACCCTGTTCATTTACAAGGATCACAAAACAACAGCGTTCACGAAGATTTATGGAGATAAGGTAAAGACAAGGGCCGACAGGGTGATCGATTACCAACCCGGGAAATATTTGATCGTCTGCGGCGATTCATTGCGTTATATCGAAAATGGTAAACCCAGCCGGGCAGTGGCTTTTGGCCATTACTATAGCTGGTCCGAGTACTTTGATAAGACCCTGTATATTTCCCAACCCAACGGGATCACCCGGTTCAATTTCAACGATAACGGTGAGATCGTCACCACAGCCAGGCAACAATACCCCTTCCAGATAAAAGTGCTTTGCCGTGCCGGAAAGGACCTGGCGGTAACGTCGGTTAGCGGAAATACCTATATCGTGGATGCGGGGACGCTGGCACTGAAAGAAAATATCTTTAACCAGTTCATTGTCCGCAATGTTCTGGAAGACCATAACGGCAACTATTGGCTTTCCACCAAAGACGAAGGGCTGATCAAGATCCAGCAGAAAAGAATTTCATCATACACAGAGAATACTGAATTGGTAAAAAGCTTCAATGCTATTCTCAAAACCAATAAGATCATTATAGGAAATAATAAAGGCGAGTTATATGTGTATGATGGGTTGTATAATGCCAGCAAACTGATATTGAATACGCCGGAAAACAGTTCAGATACCTGGGTAAGAAATATACTGGAACTGCCCCAGGGGATCTATGTCGCTACGCAGACGGGTTCATTCCTGCTCGACAAACAGAACTTTTCGATCAAACGGTCCTTTCTCGAAGGAGCTAATAAATCCACGAAAGCGGCGTATAAGCTGAATGACTCAATACTCTTACTGGGCGGGCATTCGCAGTTGTTTGTCTATAACAGCAACAGCGGAAAATTCACCGACAGTGTGATCAAAAGAGTAACAGCGCTGGGTACGGATGATAAACAACAGATCTATATCGGCTCGGTGGATGGCTTGTACCGAAGGGACAAAGATTCGTTGTATTATTTTGGCAACAAGTACAAAGCGCTAACCTACCGGGTTGTTTCTATTGTTAATACAAAAGACGGATTGGTGTGGATTGGGCGGAGTTCGGATTCATTGCTGGTATTACAGAACGATAAATTAATTGCCGGCATTCCACTCGGAACGATTATTCCGGGTACAGTTTGTAAAACAATGTACAGCAGCCAGCCCGGCGAAGTATGGATCGGGACAGATAAAGGGTTGAACCGGCTGAACTATCGTCTCACAGATGGAAAATTGTCGTACAACAATATGTACTTCAGCACAGCCGACGGACTGATCGGGGAACAGGTGAATGATATCATGATCAAAAATGATACGGCCTACGTAGCTACTACAGGCGGGATCAGCTATCTGCCGGTGGGCCTGCAATTGCCTTTATCCGATATCGCAACCTTTATAACAAGGGTTTCAGTAAATAATATCGACACAGCGATACTTTCATCCTACACATTACCCTATTCAAAAAATAATATCCGTATTGAGTTCTCCGCAGTCGACCTCACTGGTTTCAATCCCTTTTTTGAATACAGCATTAATAACCGTGACTGGACCCGGGCGGAAAATAACCAGCTTTCGCTGCAGAACCAGCCTCCTGACAATTATACGATCCGTATCCGCAGTATCAAAAGGGATGGAACTCCTTCTTCACAATTTGCCGTGATAAATTTCCATATCAGGACACCATTCTGGAAAAGCCAGTGGTTCCGTGTATTGGCTGCTTTTGCAGGGTTTGCGCTAACCATTTTCCTGGTACAAAGAAGGAACCGGCTGCGCCAACAGAAGGCGATCGAGAAGATCACGACCGAGAAAAAACTGACGGAGCTGGAAATGCAGGCGTTGAAAGCACAAATCAACCCCCATTTTGTTTTTAATTGTTTGAACTCGATCAAAGGATTTATCTATGACAAGAATTATGCGCAGGCGGATATCTACCTCGACAAGTTCTCCGACCTGATGCGGAGTACGATCGACAACTCAGATGCATCGCTGATCTCACTGGCGGAAGAAATGCGCTACCTGGATAATTACCTGCAACTGGAAAAATTACGCTTCAACGAAAAATTCGACTACAGCATCATCGCCGATCCTGCTATCGATAGAGAAAATACATTTGTACCGGCCATGCTGCTGCAGCCATATGTAGAGAATGCGATCCGGCACGGCATCCGTTCCTTGAACGACAGGAAGGGACAGATCAGTATCACGGCATCGCTGGAGCAGGAGACGCTCGTGTGTATGATCGATGATAATGGCGTTGGACGGGAAGCCGCCGCTAAACTGAAAAGTAAGAATCATATTGAATACCAGGGCCGGGGGATGAGTATTTCAAGAAGAAGAGCTGTGCTGTACAATATCAGCCAGGAGATAATTGACAAGCGGAATGCAGATGGTAATGCGGCGGGAACGTCTATCGTATTAAAGATACCGCTGGAGCTGAAGCCTTAAACAGTTGATGGTTTATAGTTTTTGGTTTATGGTTCTTAAAGCCCCAGGTTTCCTACAAGGAATAAAGCCCCTGGCATTAGAACAACCATAAACAATAGACTATAAACCATAAACAAATAGGTGGATTCGCATAGCTATATGCTTTACTTATCAATGTGGTTCCATTTAGAATTATATTTGATTTACCATGACCACCACCACTAACTGCATCATCATCGATGATGAAGAAAAGAACATCAAACTGCTACGGCAGATGCTGGAAATGCATTGCCGGCAACTGAACGTGGTGGCCACCAGCACCGATGCAGCGAAAGGAGTTCAGCTTATTGAGGAACTAAAGCCAGAGCTGGTCTTCCTTGATGTAGAGATGCCGGGGATGAATGGCTTTGATCTTTTAAAAGAATTAGAACCTGTTGCCTTTGAAGTGATCTTTGTTACGGCCTACAGTCATTATGCGGTGGAAGCCTTTGAGCACCAGGCCACGGGTTATATCACCAAACCGGTGAATACGGAAAAATTGGTAGCAGCGGTGAATGCGGCGATCAAAAGAACAGCCGAGAAAGGGATCAATAAAAATTTATTTTCGTTGCTGGAACAGAACACCCGCCAGGCGGCCCCGGATAAGATCCCTTTATCAACCACTAATGGTCTTGTCTTTGTCAAGATCGCCGATATCATGTATTGTGAAAGCAGCGGCAACTACACACATTTCTTTTTGTGTGATGATAAGAAGATCGTAGTGTCGCGGCAATTAGGAGAATATGAGAAACTCTTGCCCACTAATAATTTCACCCGGATCCATGACAAGTATATCATCAACCTCAGTTATATCAAGGAATATATCAAAGGCAGCGGTGGCGAAGTGGTGCTGGAGAACGGGAAAGAGATACCGGTGGCTACAAGGCGCAAGGAAGATTTTTTGGGGCGGTTTGAGAAGTGGGTGAAGAGGAGGGGCTGAGCTTCTTTGCATTCATTTCGTCAGGAAAGTTGTAAATGCCTGTTCTCCAGCATGACATTAAAATGAATATCTGCTTTCAGCGCTTTAAACACTTTAATGATCGTATCAATGGTAGCACTATGGGCACTGCTTTCCAGTTTTGATATCTGTGCTTTCTGAACACCAATGAGCTTGCCTAGTTGTTCCTGTGTCAGGTTGCGCTCCTGCCGGGCTTTTTTTATCATATATCCCAACACATCCATCCGAAGTTCGTATTCATACAGATCCCGGGGAGTTGTTTTTTTCTTTCCAATGTATTTATCCTTCATCTCATCAAGTGAGTAGGATTTCAATTGTGTTTTTGCCATCGTATTATTTTTTTGAATCAAAATATTTTTTACGAATGTTCCTTGCCCGTATGATCTCATTTTCAGGAACCTTGTCGACCTTTTTAATAAATCCATGCGTAGCGATCACCAATGTGTTCACTGCATCTGTTTTATCCCAGAATGCAAGCAAACGTATTTGCAGGCTTACATGCCGAACCCTGAACTCCCAGATATCATCCCGTAACTTCTTAAAAAGCCGGGGGTCATTGGTTTGTTCTGCCAGGTCAATATTATAGATCAGTTTCCTGGCCGCTTTGGGATCAAGCCCGGCAATGAATTGGTGGGCTTCTTCTAAGAACCGTGTCCTGAAAAAATGCACACATTCTGTTTTGACAAAGATACCAAAAGTTTCTAAAAATAGAAACCTGTTTTTTGCACTTTTTTATAGACAAATGCTAAAGACGGCTTGGGGGAAATGACAAAGAGATACCGGTGGCCACGAGGTGGAAGGAGGATTTTTTTGGGAAGGTTTGAAAAGCGGGTGAAGTGGAGGCTTAAAAGAAGTTTAGCGACAAAGTAAGTTATAAGTCTCCCAAGTAGAAATTAAATACTAATCGTTATAGGAGGAAAGTTCTTCAAAAATTATGCCTCCGTCAATTAATATCAACGTTATTCTACTGTGTTTGCACATACTTTCAAGTCAATCATCTGAAGTGTCTGTTATAATAACAAACTTGAAACTACTAGTTGCCTTAATATTTTTGTCTTTATACTTTTCGTTTATCAAGTCTAAATCTGCAATGGCTTTATGAATATTTCTTTCAAGCCAATCCTCTATAAAATTTTCGTCATTAAAAATCTTTTGGAGCCCCTCATATTTTTCTAGTCTTTCTTTGTATGGAAATAGAGAAGAGTTTGTCTCACGAAGTTGTTGATTTTCTTTTGCTAGCCCCGCAATAATTTCTAATAATTCTGTTTCTGTAATTTTTGACTTAGTATGTGTCGGTTACTGAGTTATTAAATCTGAGTTTGGTTCTTTGTTAAGAACCTGAATTATATCATCATTTTTTACTTGCAAGTAAATTATGTCGTCTGGGGTTAGTTTTTTGAAAAAGTCACTACAAGAAAGCCTTAATGATGTAATCGATGATTTTTCATTAAAATTCACATCATTATATGTTCCTTTAAAAGTTTCCAGGTTAAATGTATTTCCAAAAAAGTTTTTTAAAAGATCTCTGGCAATAACATTGTCTTTTCCAGAAATACTTATTTAACCTCCCAGGATGCTATTTTCTTTTTTATATATGTCATAAATTATTTACGCTTACTATTAATTCAAAACTAACCTAAAGTACTGAGTTGGGATCTCTCAATACATGTACAGCCCGCCAAGACTTATATGTTTCCAAACCTTATTTAAACACAATCCCATACTTCCTCTCCGTTTCCGCATACTCCTCCGCCGTTCTTTCTTTCGCCGGCATCCCTGCTGACAGCTCCCGCGCATATACAACCCCCTCCCTCGCTTATACATTCCGGCCAAAATCCCGGTTTAAGCTTCTCATTTTTACATTCGGAAAGTCAGGAGATGGGAAGACCGAAGTCCGAAGCAGTAGTTTATAATGTGGGTCTTCCTGTTTGTTCGTAAACCCTGCGGACCGTTAAAACATCAAAACTCTTGCGACATGAAGAAACTGAAACTCCTGTTCTTTCTCCTGCTTTGCAATTTGCTTGTACAAAGCCAGGCCGGGCAGATCAACCAGATAAACATAGTCAACTTTACGGTGAAGAATGTATTGCCGGGAACCATCGACAACTGGCTTTCCACTCCGGGAGCCCTGATGCTTACCGCGCAGAAAGTGCCGGGCAGCCAGGTAAGAGAACCCATGATGGTGGTCCAGGTCCGCAGCGGAGGCTCCATCATCTGCGGTAATACTATGGCCACCGCCAAAAGAATTGATCCTTTTGACGTAAGAGTGTTCACCACGGCCGATCTCACCGGTATCCTGAGCAACTGCCGGGAACTGAAAACCGGGTCCTACACCATCTGCGTTCAGTTTTACAATATCGATAAAGTGGCTATCAGCCGCGAAGTCTGCAAGGATTTTCGTGTAGAAGAAACAAGTGTCGAGTATGCGCCACCCACGCTGATCATTCCTGACGATAAGAAAAAATTCTCACTGAGTGAACTTACCCAACCGCTGCAATTCAGGTGGACACCGCTGGTTCCAAAACCAAAAGAACCGGTAACCTATAAACTGAGAGTATGGCAACTGATGCAGGGACAAAATGGTACAGCTGCTATGCGGAGTAATACACCGCTTGTTGACAAGGATGTAAAAGAGATCACCCAGGCAACAGTTACCGGTTTACTGACCGGTCCGTGCAAACCACCTTATCTCTGCGATTTTATCTGGAATATCCAGGCATTGAACCGCGAAGGCAAACCGATGGGTAAGAACAACGGCATGAGCGAGGCATGGACATTCGGTGCCACCAGTGCAAGCGAGATCACTCCACCGAAAAATGTGTTGCCGGAAAATACTAAACAACTCAGTGACCCGGATGCAAAACAAGGAGTACGATTCCAATGGACCGCGGTAACACCGAAGCAAAGCGAACCTGTTACCTATCGATTAAAAGTATGGCAACTGATGCAGGGCCAGAACGGCACCGCAGCAATGCGCAGCAATAAACCTATTGTTGAAAAGGACGTAACGAATGTAACAGAAGCGACAGTGAGCGGTATATACACCGGTCCCTGCAAACCTCCTTATCTCTGTGATTTTATCTGGAATGTACAGGTTGTTACAAGAGACGGAACAACCGGGTCTGCAAGCGAACCGACCACATTCAAAGTGTCTGAAAATAACAATGGTATTGTCAATACATTCCCTGAAGACAAAAAGAATTTCCCGTTGGAAGAGCTAAAGGGAGAAGTGAAATTTCGCTGGACAGCGCTGGTACCGAAACCCCGTGAACCTGTTACCTATCGCATAAAAGTATGGCAACTGATGGAGGGCCAGAACGGCTCGCAGGCCATGAAGACCAATAACCCGCTGATCACAAAAGATATAACAGATCTTACTGAAGCAACGGTAAGCGGTATTCTCACCGGACCTTGCAAACCGCCTTATCTCTGCGATTTTGTCTGGAATGTGCAGGCCCTTACCCGCGATGGTCAACCAGTTGGCGGCAATAATGGCACGACCAAAGAATGGAGTTTTGGTGCCACAAGCCCGGCCCTGGCCACCCCACCAAAAAATGTTCTGCCGGAAAAAGACAAGCGCTACGACGCGGAAGAAGTAAAACAGCAAGTGAAATTTCAATGGACAGCTGTAACACCAAAACAAAGCGAACCTGTTACCTATCGCTTAAAAGTATGGCAACTGATGCAGGGTCAAAACGGAACAACTGCCATGCGAAGCAATAAACCCATTGTTGAAAAGGACGTATCAGATTTAACAGAGACTACCGTGAGCGGTTTATATACTGGGCCCTGCAAACCACCTTATCTCTGCGACTTTATCTGGAATGTGCAAGCGGTAAACCGGGAGGGTAAGCCAATCGGCAGCAATAACGGCAGCAGCGAACCCACGATGTTCTTTGTTTCTACCTATATTATTAAACTGGACAGTATCAAAGTGCTCTGTACTTCCAAACCCGGTGTTTATTCTTTCTCCTACACGATCAGTAATGTGAACCCTGGTACGGCGAACCTGACCAATTTCGCTATAACATCGAGTGTGCCTGCTGGCGCAACAATGGGAAGTTTTGCTCCTCCATTAGGAACAAGCATCGCTTCGGGTAACCAGTTAACGATCACCGGAACGATCAATGCCGCTACCAACTTGTCGAATATCTGTATCGGCGCGGAGATCACCGATGCGGCCAATAGTTTCTGGAAAGCATCGAAAGACACTTGTGTACCGGTGCAACCCTGCAAGTGTGATGTATGCGATAGTGTGAAAATAGAAGTCAATCCGAAAGAAGAGATCAAACTGGACACGGCGGGTAATATCATTCAGAACAGCACGATCACCGTTACACCCAAGCCCGTGAAGAGCATAAAAGCCGAACTGGTGTATTTTGAATACAAACCCAAGAGCGATGATTGTATGATCTGTAACAAAGACAGCAAGACCTATGGCAATTTTATCGCCGCCGCTACGGGTATCAGTTCTGCCGCCGTAACATACGGCCACAGCGTATTCTGGCCGATCAACGGGCAGATGGTGAATAATACACAAATGAATTTTACGATCAGCATGCCGCCCACGGTCAAGTGTTGTGAAGCCGATGTGAAATGGTGTATACGATACGTTATCACGTTCATGGATTGCACGGTGTGTAACAAGCTCGTATGCTATTCCTATAATAAAAAATGTGATTGTAAATAAATCCACCCACCAAAACAAACAATCATGAAAAAACTTATTTATATAATCACAGCACTATTGATCACGGGAAATGCCTTTTCACAGGTCAATAACTGCTGCCCTGAATTCAGCCTCCGTCAATTAGGATCTGTTATGCCCTGTGAGGGCGACAGTACCTGTAAAGAGAGTCATAGTGGTGGTAATCCCAATGGTGGTTCTGCCATAGAAAAAATAACAGCCTGCAAGAACAGTGTGCAATCCTATTATGTGTTTCCGAATCTTCCGGGCTTTACGTTCAACTGGACCGTTGTTGGTGGTACGGCCAGCCCTTTAACCGGTAATCCTCTCGTGGTTACATGGGGAAACGGAAGTTCCGGTTTGATCCAGGTGATCATCAGCGATTCGAGTGGTAATTGCAGGGATACGATCACCAAGCAGGTTTGTTTGTTGAAATCACCGATCGCTGCATTTACGGTAGCACCCGGTACCACAGTCTGCGTCAATCAGCCGGTAACATTTAATAATACTTCTTTTGGTGCCAATAGCTATGGCTGGAATTTTGGAGATGGAACCGGTTCTACTTTAATGAACCCGCCCCCACACCAGTACACCACACCAGGAACATACACGGTATTACTTACCGTATCAACTGCAACTGCAGGAGGTGGCGGTCCCGCCGGTAATGAAAATCGTTGTGGTTGCACCGATACAGCAACAGCCGTGATAACTGTTGTGGCTGGAACAGGACCAACGATCACCGCGAGTTGCAAACAAATGCTATGTCCCGGCGATACGGCTACTTATTGTGTAGCGCCCGGCTGCGCACCTTATAACTGGACCATCAATGGCGGAACGATCATAGGCCCGAGCAACGGATCCTGCATCACCGTTCAATGGAATATGACACCACCTGCAACAATGCCGGCATCCGTTTCTGTTACCACAGGATGCGGAGGCCCCTGTGGCAATGCAGCGACATTGAATGTGCCTGTTCTATGGAATAATATCCCGATCAATGGCCCCAATCCTGTTTGTGTGGGAACGACAGCATCCTATTCACTACCCGCTATGCCGGGAACATTCTATACCTGGACGGTGAGCGGAGGCGGTGGCGTGATCGTTGGTCCCAATGTCAACACCCCTACTATTAATGTACAATGGAATGGTCCTGCAGGTAATGCAACGATCACCTGTAATTATAATAATCCTTATTCGGGTTGCAGCGGATCAACCACGATGAATGTGAAAGTGAGAAGGAAATTTTTGATCAGCGGACCAAGCCCTGCATGTACCGGTACAACCGGGTTCTATAGTGTTGTTGGAGGTGGAATGGCCAACTGGACCATCACACCCGCCACGGGTTATACGGTGGGTGGCCCGATGACCAATAGCCCCGGTATCTCCGTAACCTGGACTCCGGCAGCGATACCTGTTACTTATACTATTACGGCTGTACCGACAGTGTTTAATAATTATTGCGATTCATCTGCTTCTGTTACAGTATTGGTGAATCCAACTCCTGTGTTGAATAATATTGTCGGACCTACATCCATTTGTCCCGGGTCATACTATACATACAGTGTCAGCAGTAATCTTGTTGGACCATTTTCGTGGAGTACATCCGCAAACGGAAGCATCATCTCAAACATGGGAGCCAATAATGATTCAGTGATCGTCCAATGGACCAATCCAGGCCCGCATACGCTTACTGTAACGCAGACCGTAAATGGCTGTACGGGTTCCAAACAACTGACACCAATCAATAATGTACCGCCTGTTACGATCACTGGTACTGCTGCTGTTTGCCGCGACCAGACACCACACCCAACCTATACCGCCAGCGGTGGTTTGCCCGCCGGAAGTTATACCTGGTCTATTTCACCTGCAGCGGCGGGAACGATCATGGGCGGCCAGGGAACAAATGCGATCACGGTGCTATGGCATGGTACCGTAACACCGGGAACCAGTACTGCGAATGTGCAGGTAGTGGTTTGTAATTATACACCGGTCAGCTACCCGGTTACGATCACCACACCACCGAATATTAATGTTACAAAATCAGGAAGTCTTTGTACACTACCCGGTGTCACGTTGACTGCGAGTCCTGCATTGCCTTGTTATCAATGGTATTTGAACGGTGTCTTGATACCCGGTGCTACAACGAATCCGTATGTTGCCACCACTCATGGCTATTACTCTGTGAAATGTCCAACGCAGTGTAGCGGGACTGGTGGAATATTTGTACCAAGAGAATATATACCCAATGTATCGATCAGCGCTAATAATAAATTAAGTTATTGCCCCGGTGAGCCCATCAACCTTACCTTATTCTCCGCGGCAGGTGGAGGATGTAGTTACCAGTGGTTTCAAAACGGGGTACCGATGGCTCCTGCGTCACCTACCAACTCATCGCTGAATGTAACTGCGGCAGGAAGTTACTACCAGGTAGTAAGTTGCGGCAATTGTAAAGACACGTCCAACACGATCATCGTCTTTGTTCTTCCTATTTGTACTCCTGCACCGGGTTGTGATTTTTCTTATATACCCAAGAATACCAATATTGGCAAGGCCGGGCCTGCGCCTTCAGCCAATCCAATAGAAGAAGCGCCTTTTACAGCCACATTGAACATCGGTACACCTACTAATCTTTGTAACAACCCGCAGTTCTCTGCCACTTATACTTTTTCCGGCGGGCATTCGTTGAACTCGGGTATCCACTGGAATTTTGGAGATGGCGGAACATTTTCCACCACGCCTAACGCCGGCCTTACACCAGTGCATACCTATACATCCGTTGGTGTGTATGTTGTAACAGCATCCGTGCAGGTGAATTGTCCACCACCGCCCACACCACATATCTGTACATTGATCGATACGATCCACTACACGGTTCCTGTAGCTGCCAATTTTGGCGCCAGCGTTAGTTGTGAGAAAGTCTATCTCAGCAATTTGTCTTCGGTTATTTCCGGCTGCTCCATTACCGGTTATGCCTGGAGCGCAACAGGACCCGGGTCTGTCGCCTTTAATAATCCGGCTGCACCGAGTCCGATACTTACTGTCGGTGCATCGGGAACCTATAATGTTACATTAACTGTTACTTCGAATTCGGCTTGTAATAATTGTACGGCCACGATCACATTGCCTGTAACGGTTACACTGCCGACTGCAACGTTTACCGTACCCTCACCTGTTTGTGCCGGAGCACCGATCGCATTCAATGCACCGGGTGGCGCATCCAGTTACCTGTGGAATTTCGGAGATGGCTACACTTCTTCCATGCAGAACACCACGCATGCTTTCGGGCTGACACCGCCGAATCCAACGATCGTGCTGACGACGGTTAGTCCACTGGGATGTATTGCAAAAGATTCTGTTACCATCAGTGTGATCGCTCCGCCTGTATTAACGATCACTCCACTACAGCTGATCTGTCCTGGTGCCACTGCTACGATAACTGCCAGCACAGGGTTTGCTAATTACGACTGGTATCATAACGGAGTGCTGGTGCAAAGCGGCGCATCTTTTACCTATACCACCGGTGCGATTGGAACGTACTATGTTATTGCGAATACAATTTCGGGTGGTTGCCCGGTGAAATCGGTGAATACTTATGTGTTCAATAAACCCGCGCCCGTCGCCAATATCCTGGGATCTGCGGTGGCTTGTATGACAGGAGGGGCCGCCACAATTTATTTATACAATGCAGTGAATGATCCTACCGCTACCTATTCCTGGAATTTACAGGGAAATCCAACTGTTCTTTCCACTGCATTCGATCTTAGCATTACCGTCAATGCAGTCGGTAACTACAGTTATATAATAACAGCTACGGGTGCAAACGGCTGCGTGGCGAGAGATACATTCTGCGTGGTAGTGGGTAATTCACCCATTGTTACCGCTACCCCTTCTTCAACAGGTACGATGTGCGCGGGAACATTGCACACATTCACTGCCAGCGCCACACCGGCAAACCCCAATTATATTTATCAATGGAATAATGGCGTGACCGGTCCTGTTATGAGTACTTCCGTGCCGGGCATGTACATGGTGATGGTGACCGATCCTGCTAACGGTTGTATCGGTTCTGCTTTTGCCGGCATGATCCAACCCAAACCATCCACGATACTATTCCCCGTTGGTTGCGATACGCTTTGCGACTATGATTCCGTTATTCCACCGCTGGCCATGGGCGGACCGATCGGCCCTGGCAGTTATACGGTGCAGTGGTTCCTGAATGGTAATTATGGAAGCCCGATCTATACGGGCCCTGTATTGAACCTATTGGGAAATATTCCGCCATTGATCTATGGATTGAATAATATTTCTATCGTTGTTACGTACAATGGCTGCAGCGATACTTCGAATGCCTATAACCTGTTCATCAAAAAATGCGACAGTTGTGACTGTGAAGAAAGCTCGTGGGGAGAAATATATGGGCAGCAAGGTGAAGCAAATCCGGCCCTGATGAAATCTGCAGGCGGAAAGAAGATCACACCCGCCAGCCTGAAAGCCGTCAATGCCAATATTTTCAATTGTGGTGGAAGCTACACGCTTAAATGTAAACAACCATTTACCGTCTATGCGAATTATAATTGCGCGGACAGCCTTTGTACATCGAATGTGACCTATTCATTACAACCGCCATCGGGTTCACCTTTAACAGGTACTGCACCGGTCACGTTTACACCCACCACCAGCGGTACGTACACGCTTTCGCTCTATGGCTGGTGTGATGGTGTGATCTGCGATACCTGTATCATCACGTTCAAAGTAACCTGTGATGAGTGCGATTGTAAGGGAAGCAAATGGACCGGCATCACATTGAGCCAGCAAAATAATAATCCCAATCCTGCGGACCCGGTACTGGGCAAAGCGGCCAATACCAATGCTGTGATCAACCCAATCAAACTCGCCTGTGATAAAACGTATGATGTAAAATGTAAAACAGCGTATAGTGTTAATGCGGGTTATAGCTGTGTGGGGGCCAATTGCCCCGGCTCGGTTCAGTATGTGTTTACTGGGCCTGCAGGAACAACTACAGGAACCACTCCGTTGAATTTTTATCTTACACTAAGCGGAACCTATACACTCAGCTTGTATGGTTATTGTGGAACAACGAAATGCGATAGCTGTATTATCAAGTTTAAGGTAGAGTGCCCGGTAGATACCACCTGTTGTCCATACAATATCACGGTCAGCAATCCAACGACAACACAAACAACACTGGCGAATCCGGCAGCAACGGTTGTTAATTCCTCTTTTAATATTTCCGGACCTCCCGGTAACCTGTTCACAGAAATGAGAGCGGAAGTAGTGGATTATGTATTGACCAGTAATTATAACAATGAATGTCTGAGCTGCAAGTCTTACCCGTACTCCTGGGCCAGTATGTACCAGCCGGGACAGGTCGGAACGATGCCGCCACAGATCACGATGTATAACAGTACGGTACCGGCATTCAATCCTTCTGGACCAGGCATATACCAGAACCCAAGAGAAGTGATCTGGAACAGCGGTACACCATTCACATTGCCTTCATCGGTCAACCTTTCTTTCCTGTTGCCACCGATATCGATCATCGAATGTTGTGAGCTTAGGGCGAAGATCTGTGTGAAGTTCACTTTCAGGGACAAGGATTGTAAAGAATGCGAAGTGATCGTTTGTTTTAACGTGATCATCAAACCGGGCGGCGGGAATAATGATAAAGCTTGCAACTGTAGTTTCAAACCCACACTGAAATGGGAAGGTGGTGGCACAACGACGACTTGTGGCGGAACCGTCAGCAATTTCCCGGGCGCAGGAAATATACCGGTGACCCTTAATCCGAATTTCGATTGTAAAGACGCAACGGGGAAGGATTGTAAAAAAGGTCCTCTGACAGTGACGATCAAAAGACCGAATAATACGGTGCAAACATTAACAGGTCCGGGATATAGTTATATTTATTCCCTGGCCATGCCCGGAACATATGAGTATACTATTTCAGGAACCTGTGATGGAAAGAAATGCGAGTGCAAATTTTATTTCATCAATAAATAAAACAGGATGAAAAGACGAACCAACAAACTGCTTTTTGCTTTCCTGCTTTTGCTGACTGTCGAGAGTGTGGCACAGGACAGCACGGCGACCTCTGCGCCTTTCTCTATCAGCGGTACGGCCGGGATCAGTTATGAACATTATGGACTGAGCAGGAAACCAACCGGCTGGACCGGGTTCTCTGCCCGCAAACCCTGGAACCAGGTGCGGTTCAATTTTTCGCCGACGATGCAATTTGGAAAGAACTTCAGCCTGCCCTTCAATTTCAATTTTGCAATGAAGCCTACCAACTACGCCGGGCCCTACAGTAATATTGGTAAACAGAGTTTCGGCCAGTTTATCACGAACCCGATGAATAGTTTTGGATTGAATCCAACGTATAAATGGGCAGAGCTGCAATTGGGCACACAGTACCTGAGTTATTCTGAATTAAGTACAGGTGATATCGGGGTATTCGGAGTGGGCTTTGATCTTCGTCCACCCGGTGGATACAGGATCCGGTTCTTTACCGGCTTATCACAACAGGCCGTGAACTTTTTTACTGGCCCACCTACAGCAAACGGAGCCTATAAAAGAAAGAACTGGATGGTTTCCCTGGGAAAAGAAAAAGAAGAGAAATATGAAGTCGCGGTGAATTTTGTAAAAGCAAAAGATGACAGTACATCCGCCAACCCGCCACCTGCGCTGATCAAGCCACAGGAAGGATTTACGATGAGCCTGGTGAGCAAGGTGTTTTTTAACAAGGGCTGGTACGTTAAAATGGAAGGAGCTCAATCTATTTATACCAAGGACCTGTTATTACCAATTGATACGAGCAAAGCATCTTTCAAACCTTTTATCGAAGCACATACATCTACAGTAAAAGACTATGCAGCAGATGCCGGTTTTGGAAAGCGATCCGCCAATTTCGATATCGGTGTAAAACTGAAATATATCGGCGCCGGATTCCAGACACCGGGCTATCCCTTTATGTTGCCTGACCGCTTTGATTATACGCTGAACACCCGTTTCAATGCCTGGAAGAGTAAAGCGGGCGGTTATAAAATGAATGTGGTGGCCAGTTTGGGCCAGCGGGTGAATAATGTGAGCAATACCACACTAAAGGCCAAACAATTTATCGGCAACCTGAACTGGTACACGCAATTCGATGATCATTTCAGCTTGAATATCAGCTTCAACAATTTTGGATTCCAGACACCGGGAGGTATCAATCCCTATGGTATCAAGAATGTAAGCAATGATTTTGGAGTGAACCCGAGTTATACCTGGGGAAATGATAAGGTCATTCACCTGCTGAGTATGAATTATAATTATAGTAAGTACGACGAAAGGGATGTGCTTACCGGCAATATCACTTCCAATAATACGCATACAGCTTTGCTTACCTATGTTCCAACGTTCTTAACGAAGGAACTGACGCCGGATTTCAGCCTGATGTATTTCAATAACTCGATGCCCGGGTTTAAATTAAAACTGATCACGTTCAGCACCGGTGCCAGCTGGCCGGCATTCAAGAAGAAAATGAATTTACGGGGACAGTTGCAGTACAATTATTCAAAGACCAACAGCTTCAAGAACAACAACAATATCATTGCTTCGTTGAACAGCGATTGGCGGGTCTCCAAAAAACTGACCTGGACCACGTTCATCTGTACCAATCATTTTAAATACGGGAATGAAATAACACCGAATAATGCACGATACCTGGAAAGTAATATCCGTACAGGGTTTCAATACAAGTTTGGGAAATAAAACTACAACCATGAAGAAATTACTTTTAATAGCCGCTGTCTTTTTAAGCGCAACTATCTGCCGGGCACAATTCAACCCTACATTGGTCCTGTCGCCCCAACCTCCGGGCTCAATACTCAGCTGGAGCACCAAGGATCTGACCTATATTGTTTCCGGTGGGCAACCCGGGGCGCCACCGAGGCAGGCCCTGATCAAAGCGGTACTGACTTCGGCGGATGGCACTGTTGCAGCCACTACCAATCTCGCCAAAGCCAGGGTGGTATTAGTAGGGCAGGGAACAGTACTGTTTTATGCTGCCGATGTGATCCCGCTGGATGTAATGATCTTTAACGGGAAGTATAAAACGTCTATGGACAAAACAGGTAAACTTCCTTCAGGGAATTACCAGCTCTGTGTACAACTTGTAACGCCGGTAGATTTTTTCCCGATCAGCGAAGAACGTTGCAGGAATTTTATACTGGCCGCCTATCAATTGCCGATCCCGATGATGCCGGCCAATGAAGACGTGATCGAAGCGGAAAAAGCACAAACATCGGTCACGTTCAGGTGGACACCCGTAGCGCCGAGGCCTGCTGAAAACATGCGTTATATTGTCACCGTCTTTGAAGTGCTGGACAAACAAACACCGATGCAGGCTTTGCGGAGCAATCAACCGCTGCTGACACGGGAGGTCATCGGCACCACACAGTATATCTGGCAACCGCAACTATCATTTATCAAAACGAAAATATGGACCGATGAATCCGCGGCCAGTAAAGAGAAGCCCTCCGTCGATAAGCCTGTCAAGCATGTATGGGGTGATCCGCATGTGGACCGTATGTTGGTGCGGGATTCAATGGATCTTACCACATTCATCTGGACCATCCAAACCCTTGACAGCCGTGGTGTTCCTTTTGGTGACGGCAATGTAAACGGCGACGGGATCAGCGAGCCCAATGTATTTACCGTCATAAGAGACAGGCGTATCATCCGGACCGGGCCGCCAGCCAAAGTGATCTACCTGAACAGCATACGTAATAAAGATTGACCCGTTTTTCATCCGTGTGCAACGGGACCCTGTGCATTTTAAAAAGAGAGAGAACCGCTCTCTCTTTTTATTTTTGCACCGATGCTCTACAAAAAACACCTCACCAAAGAACAGGCTCTCCAGAAATTAAAGCATTACTGTGCTTACCAGGAACGCAGTCACAGCGAGGTAAAGGAAAAACTGTATTCACTGGGTGTTTGGAAAAAAGACCACGACGAGATCACCGCCACCCTGATCGAAGAGAATTATTTGAATGAAGAACGGTTTGCGATTGCATTTGCCGGGGGAAGGTTTCGCATAAAACAATGGGGAAGAGTGAAGATCAAATATGAGCTGAAGCAAAAGCAGGTAAGCGAATATTGTATAAAGAAAGCATTGAAACAGATAGAAGAAGAGGACTACATCAAAACATTGAACAAACTCGCAAAAGAAAAATACGCCTCACTGAAAACTGAGCAATGGATGATCCGGAAAAAGAAGACCATGGATTACCTGGTTGGCAAAGGATTTGAATCCCCACTGATCACTACAGTACTCAACGAGATCAGCAGCGCCCACAAAAAATAAAAAAGGCCCATATTGCTATGAACCTTTTTTGCTGATTGGAAGAATATCTTATTCAATGAGGAGCTTAACCACTTCGTAGCCGGAATCGGTTTGCAGTTTTGCCCAATACAAACCATGACTCAGTACTGGCAGGTTGATCGTAAAATATCCCTGTTGTCCGCCGGTATGTTTACTGAATACTAATGCCCCATTATTATCCATAATATCGATACGGGTCACTGGTCTGTCAGCACTTACCTGTATGGAATTATTTTTAACGATCGTCGGGAATACACGGATAGCACCTGCTTTACCATTGATGCTGATAACCTGTGAGAAGCTCAGCCCGCTTGCAGTTTCTTCGATACGCAACCGGTAAAACAGTTTCACTGTTTGGGAAGTATAATGGTTGAAACTATAACTATGACCACCGGGTTGGTTGACCGCGACTTGTTCTCCCGCTGTTACCCAGTTGGAGCCATCTACACTATATTCAATGACATAGCGGTTGATATTTTGCTCATCGGCAGTATTCCACCGGATTTCATTATAGCCTGTTTGCTTTGTTCCGTAGAACGAGACGAGTGACACTGGCAGCACCGAAGTAACAGTCACCCGGTAGATCGTGCCCCCTAATGATACCGCGTAAAGAGTTCCATTCTCAGCTTCACCAAAGCCAGAAATATTGGATGCACCCGCTTGTCTTCTTGTTATCCATCCTCCCAGCCCATCCGGCCTGATCAGCCATGCATTACCTGATACATAGTCTGCACAGATATAATAGCCCTGCAAAACAGGAAATTCAGTACCGCGGTAAACAAATCCTCCTGTAATGGAAAATCCGCCTGTTGCAAAATCATGCGGGTATTGAAAAATAGGGGAGATATAATTCGGTGCAGGCAGGCAGCCTGTTGTATTGTAAGGAGCAGTTCCTTCATAACAGCGCCAGCCATAGTTGATACCACCGGTGGTGCCTGCTGCACGAAAGTTCACTTCTTCCCAGGCGCCCTGTCCCACATCGGCGATCCACATATCATTGGTGGCACGGTCAAAACTCCAGCGCCATGGATTTCTTAAACCAAGCGCCCAGATTCTGTCATCGACAAGTGGATCTGAGATATAAGGATTATCCGGGGGAATAGTATAGTAAGGCGGCACCGCCGTACCATCAATATCAATCCGGATCATCTTGCCCAGTAAGGAAGTACCGGTCTGTGCATAATTGTTCGGATCGCCACCACTACCGCCATCTCCTGTTCCAAAATAGAGATAACCATCTGGTCCGAAATTCAGGTCACCACCATTATGATTGGAAAAAGGTTTGGGAACAGTGATCAGGACCACGCCACTGGCTGCATCCGCGAGATTGGGATTTCCAGCTTGTGCCTGGTAACGGGCAATTGTTATATCGCCCGAAAGATTGGTGTAGTAAACAAAGAAATAACGATTCACCTCGTAATTGGGATGAAAAGCAAGACTCAGCAACCCACTTTCACCGCCAGCGGTTATTATGGTACTGATGTCGAGAAAAGCTGTGGGCAATAAGGAGGTACCATTATGAATTCGTATTCGTCCTCCCTGTTCGACAATAAACATCCGGCCGCTTGCGTCACCGGCATGAGTAATATCTACGGTGGAAGATAAACCCGAAACAAATGTGGCGAACCCGATAACTGGTTGCGCCCGGGCAGGAGAAATAGAAATTAGAAAAACAATGGTGTTGAACAGCGTGGCTTGTACCAGGGGGAGTATAACTCTCTTCATAGTACATATTTTTTTTCAGGGTAAGTGTCACAAATTCAGTGCCTGATTAGACAAATGGCAGTTTTTAACCCGAAAAAAACTACGAAGTAGGTTTACGAAACAGTCCCAGGAACTCCTTCGGAGGAAGACGGAAAGGGTTGATATAAAACTGTTTCTTACACCCCTACCGTGAAATACAACCAGTACATATTTTTTCCGAAGGAAGGAAGGACAAGGGTCACGGACTCCATTTTTCAGCGGAGGATAGGACAAAATCAATACCCGTTCAGAACCCATAAAATGATTTATTTTCATTTCCACAGCGCCCGTTTAGCCATAACACGCTGTAACTTTATCGGGGAAGTTTTTACCCGAAATCTTTAAGAAGTATGAGCCACTCATTGACGATCACCATCATTCAAACCCGTCTTCACTGGGAAGATAGAACGGCCAATCTTCAAATGCTGGAGGAGAAGATCAACAGTATCCGGGAGCGAACAGAGATCTTGGTATTGCCGGAGATGTTCAGCACCGGCTTTAGCATGAAACCTGAACTGCTGGCGGAGAGCATGGAGGGAGATACCGTGCAATGGATGAAAAGAATTTCAGCAACGAAGAAGATTATCCTGACGGGTAGTGTGATCATTAAAGAGAACAATAATTATTATAACCGTCTAATATGGATGTTACCCAATGGCGAATACGGTTATTACGACAAGCGCCATCTTTTTGGCTACGCCGATGAAGATGACCACTATACTGCCGGGTCAAAAAGACTGATCGCTTCCGTAAAAGGATGGAAGATCAATTTGCTGGTTTGTTATGATCTGCGCTTTCCTGTATGGGCACGCCAACAATCACAACCGGAAGGACCAGAATACGACCTGCTGATCTATGTGGCCAACTGGCCGGAAAAAAGGGCGCATGCCTGGAAAACATTGCTGCAGGCCAGGGCCATCGAAAACCAGTGTTTTGTGGTGGGTGTAAACAGGGTGGGTAAAGACGGAAACAAGATCCCGCACAGCGGCGACAGTATGATCATCGATGGATTGGGCGAAGTGCTGTACACAAAAAACCAGGAGGAAGATATTTTCACTATGACTCTTGATAAAACCGCCCTTGAAGATATTCGTCAAAAGCTTCCCTTCCTCAAAGACGCTGATGAATTCATGATCATCAACAGTGGTGAAGAAGAGTAGCGCCTTGCCCATATCCTTCAGCCATTTGCCAATTGTCCATTGCCTTATTGCCTATTGCTCTCCTTGTCTTTATTGATCAGCTCCAGTGCTTTGTCCAGCTTATAATCGGCGCCCCTTTTAATTGCCTCCACGCTGGGAAAGGATCCGATCTCCGGTTGTACACCTTTTCCCGTTTTGGGAACGGTGTTATCGATTACCAACCGGAATAGCGGCAGGCGGAACCGAACACCTGTTTCAGGCAAAGTAGCATCTGGTATCAGCCACGCAGAATTTCCGTAAGCCCCACCACCTGTTTCTTCCCCGATCACCGTAACATTTTCCTGTTTAATCACGGCACTCACAAATAAAGTAGTAGCCGAAAAGGAATTACCACCTGTCAGGATATAGACTTTACCATCGTAATGGTTTCCTTTCCTGGGTTTGAAGTAATGTCTTTCAAAATAACCAAAATGGTAGTTACCGTCTTTTTTCTTTTTGGTAAAGAAGGTCATGAACAGTTTGTTCCAGAAATGATCCTGGATATATTTCTGGTAAGCACTTCCTTTTTTAACCGAGTACAGGGAATCACTGACCTTGAATCGCTGTGTAGCAATATACCGGCTGAGCAGGCTAGAATTAGTCACGCTTCCCCCGCCGTTACTCCGTACATCCACGATCAGGTGCCCGATCTTGTTTTTTCTAAGTGCTTTAAAAGAATTGCTGAAGAACTTTTTCAATTCATATCCCCGGCCAAAAGAAGATAGATCCATCATGGCGGTATGATTCACCGAATCGATCTTTAACAACCTGACATTGGCGGCTTCCTGTCTTTTTCTTTCTCTTTTTGACGGCTGCGGTGTGCTGGGCCGGAAGGTACGGGTGCCACGCTGCGAAGTATCCACGACCGGTCTGTAAGCCGGTATGGTGGTGGTTTTCAACTGGCCGGTTGAATCCCGGTACTCGACGGTATAGCGTTCAGACAGACCAAATAAGGAAGTGTATAATGAACCAAAAAAACCACGGTTACTCAAGGACTGGTATTTATGGGTCCTGTTGTAACCATCGGTGGATATATAACCGAACATCGTATCAACCAGGGAACTGAGTGTTCGTCCATTGATCTTTGTGATTGGCGTACCTCTTTTCAAAATACTGTCACGACGGTTGAGGTTAGCGGTTACCACGGTTGCTTCATCCCAGGCTTTTACACTTAAAGGAAACATCCTTCCCACTCTGGCAGTATCACTATAGCGTAAATATTTTTTGGAAGAACGGACGCTGGTATGCCCGCAATTGACCCTGGCGGTCACATAGACAAGCACTTTACGGAATTCGGGTTCCGTCATCGAATCTTTCAACTGTTGTTTACCCCAGTTGAAGTAATAATCCATACTGTCTTTGGAAGTATACCAGTAAATACTGGGATGATGTTCTTCCAGGATCGACTGGTAGATAGCGTAATCTTTCTGCAGTTGTTCCGGGGAGTATTTCTTTCCGGCAGAGAAAGAAGATCTACTGACGCCGCAACTTATAAATAAACAGGCAACAGGCAATATGCAACAGGCAATAGACCCGATGTTCCAAAGAATGTTTTTTTGATTTTTCACTTGCCAATTGCTCATTGTCTATTGCCTATTGTTTCATATGATTCCATCCCTGTGCCGTCACCGGGTGTTTGCCACCGCCTTTAGTAATGATATGGGCGCCTTCTGCAGCCTCCGTCATATACCCCACCACACTAATTTCTTCATTTAATACCAGTTTCTCATAATCTGTTGGAGGAATGGTAAACAATAATTCATAGTCCTCGCCGCCACTCAGGGCGCAGGCTGTTGGGTCGATCTCGAATTTGTATGCCGCTTTTTTCATTTC
>JANOHQ010000361.1:0-16554 GCA_031406595.1 Chitinophagaceae bacterium | reverse complement strand
CCGCAGCTTCCAGTAATTCGAGAGAATGGGTGGGAAGAAACCAGATCCTGCTCACCGCATCGGGGCTATGACCGCTTCTCCCGGCCCTTTGCAGGAAACGGGCAACCCCTTTAGGTGATCCTACTTGTACCACAGTTTCGACAGGTCTGAAATCAACACCCAGGTCAAGACTGGCGGTACACACCACAGCTTTCAGGTTACCGGAATGCAGGTTGTCTTCAATCCATAGTCTCAGTTCCATATCGATCGAACCGTGATGAAGAGCAATCGAACCTGCGATATCAGGGTAGACATCCAGTAATTTCTGATACCAGGTCTCACTCATACCCCGGGTATTGATAAAAATGAGTGTGGTCTGGCTTTCTTCGATGACCGGGATCAGTTTATGCGCCAGTTTGATTCCCAGGTGACCAGCCCATGGATATTTTTCTATTTCGTCCGGGATAATCGATTCGACCTCTATTTTTTTGTTGATCTGCGCCCTGATGATCATCCCATTATTCTTCAACGAAGCCAGCAGGACCTCTTTTGCTTCTTCGAGGTTGCCGATCGTTGCCGAGATACCCCAGATGGACAATTGGCAATAGGCAACAGGCAACTTGATTTCCATTTGTTTGGTTTGCCTATTGTCTATTGTCAATTGCATATTGTCCATTGCCAATTGCCTATTGCACAACGAAACAATTCTTGAAATCGCCAGCTCAACCTGCACACCCCGTTTGGAGCCAAGTAATTCATGCCATTCATCTACCGCTATTATTTTCAGCTTTTGAAAAATGGCAGGATATCCTTTTTGTGCCAGTAATAAATGAAGACTTTCGGGTGTGATGATCAGTACTTCGGGCATATATTTTTTCTGCCTCGCTCTTTCCGCGGGAGGCGTGTCCCCGTTTCGCAGCGCTACTTCCCATTTCATCCCGAGTTCAGCGATCACTTCTTCCATCGCACGGCCGATGTCTTTGGCCAAAGCCCTGAGTGGGGTGATCCATAGTAACTGCAAGCCGTTGCTCTTTACAGATTGATAATTGTCCGGGTGCTGGTTGATGAAGTCAATTACGGCCCCGAGAAAGACGGAATAGGTTTTACCACAACCGGTGGGTGCATTGACCAGCCCGCTTTGACGCTGAATGATCTGTTCCCAGGTTTGTTGCTGAAATAAAAAAGGGTGCCGGTTATGCGCGGCAAGCCAGCTGCTGATCACCGTAAATCCTTTTGTTTCTTCCAGCTTCATTTTCCAAAAATCTCCAGCATATTTTTCAGGTCCCCCAGTGTGTTTATCTCTTCCGCTTTTTTATCCCGCCGCCACCGGTTAATACGGGGAAAACGTAAAGCTACGCCAGATTTATGACGCTTGCTTGCCGCGATCCCTTCAAAAGCGATCTCGAATACCAGCTCGGGTTTTACAGTGCGGACAGGTCCGAATTTTTCCAACGAATTGTTCTTAACAAAATGATCTACCTGCGCAAATTCTTTATCGGTAAGACCAGAATAAGCTTTTGCAAAACTGACGAGCTTATCCCCATCCCTTACCGCAAAAGTATAATCCGTATATAAATTACTTCGCCGGCCATGTCCTTTCTGTGCGTAGATCATCACCGCATCAATGACCAGCGGATCGACCTTCCATTTCCACCAGTCGCCCACTTTCCGGCCAACCTGGTAAGCAGATGCCTTTCTTTTTAACATCAGTCCTTCTGCTCCCTTGTGTCTTGACTGTGTTCTTATTTGAGTCAGCTCGTCCCAGGAAGAATAATCAATAACATTGGACAGCAAAAGTGCAGGGTGACCAATTTGTTTAACGATCACTTCCAGTAGTTCCCTGCGGGTGGATAAGGGTGTTTCACGGATGTCTTTTCCTTCGTATTCGAGGATATCGTAAGCAAAGAACGAAACCGGCACTTCCTGTAAATTTTTCTTTGTGATGTTTTTCCGGCCAATACGGGTCTGTAATAAAGCAAAGGGCAACGGCCTGCCTTCAACACTGGGGATGATCTCGCCATCCAGTACGATACCATTCGGTAGCCGATCTGCCAGTGAATGGTATTCAGGAAATTTTTCTGTCATCAGTTCTTCTCCGCGGCTCCAGGTAAACAGCTCGTTATTGCGTTTGATCAACTGGCCACGAATACCATCCCATTTCCATTCGGCCTGCCATTCTTCTTCGGGTCCAAGTTCATGTACTTCGCTGGTTAAGGCATAAGCAAGGTAGAAGGGATATGGTTTTGAATGATCGGTTGTAGTGCCTTCTTTGTCCATCAGCTCGTCAAAGGAAATAATAGAGGGATCCCAATTGCCGCTAATACGATGCGCTATGATATTCGGCTCCAGCTCAACCGTTTTAGCGAGTGCATTCACGATCGTCTTCTGCGACACACCGATCCTGAAATTACCCGTGAGCAGCTTATTAAATACAAAGCGTTCGTCTTTGTTCATCTGTTTCCAGATCCCCTTTATGAATTGCTTTTTAAATTCTTCTTCTTTCTTTTCGATCCCGGTCAGTTCATTGATCAGCCAGGACAGGGTGCGGTTGTCCTGGTTGTCGGCATCGGGTTCGGGCAACATCAGTGCGATGCACTCTGCAAGATCACCCACCGTATGATAGGCTTCTTCAAATAACCATTCCGGGAGTGAGGTTACCTCCCTGCACCATAATTTAAGCAAGGCAGAACTAATAATCCGCCGTGGTCTTCGCCCGCTGAAGAGAGCTATGACCCAAACCTTATCTGCATCATTCGCTGTAGCAAAATAGGTTGATAGCAATTCCAGCTTTTCGTTGGTCTTCGTGCTGGTGCCCAGGGCCGTTATCATTTCTGCAAATACTTTCATGGTATTTTTTCCGTATCCTTTACAGGTGGTTCTTTGGTACCCGGTATCTTTTCATCATCTTCTGTTCCGTATTCTGTTTTTACTTCCGCTGCTTCTGTTCCGTTCTCTGTTAAATAACGGCTAAAGGCGGATTGAAAACCGTGCGTTACAAAAACTTTCTCAGCGCCCGTAGCTTTTACGGCTTCCAATAATCCTTTCCAGTCAGCATGATCACTGAGTGCAAAACCGGCATCGGCATTTCGCCTTCTGACATTTCCCCTAACCTGCATCCAGCCACTGCATATACCAACACTATAAGGAGTAAAGCGTTTCATCCAGGGAGTGCCGTCGGTGCTGGGCGGAGCGATCACTACAGCGTTTTTATATTGTTCTTTGGGAATATCTGGGGTTACTCTTTTTACGACAGGTAGTTTCAGTCCTGCAGCAAGCAGTGCCTGTTGCGTATTCCAAACAGCACCATGTACAAAAATATTCTCCGTGATCTCCGCAATGCATTGCAAAACCCGTTGTGCTTTTCCCAGGCTGTACGCGGTGATGACGGAAGTCTTTCCTTTTGCCTGGTTTTTTATGATCCAGTTCTGAATATCGGCAAAGATCGTTTCCTGGCTTTTCCAGTTATAAATAGGTAATCCGAAAGTTGATTCCGTAATAAATGTGTGACATTTTACCGGTTCAAATGCACCACTGATCCCGTCATTCTCTGTTTTATAGTCACCGCTTATCACCCATGTTTCGCCTTTGTGTTCCACACGGACCTGGGATGATCCAATGATATGACCAGCAGGATACAGAGAGATTTTTACCCCATTCTGCGTAATGGGCTTATTCCATTCAATACTGTCGGCTTTAATATCCTGGCCAAGTCGCAGTTTCAGGATAGGTAAAGTGGAGGGATGGCAGAGATAATGATCGTTTCCGACACGGGCATGATCGCTGTGGGCATGGGTAATTACTGCCTTAGGGACAGGCTTCCAGGGGTCGATGTAAAAATCCCCCGCACGGCAATACAAACCTTTACTGGTAAATTCAATTAACGGCATACTGGTAGGGAGTTAAGAAAATAGTATGCCTAAAATAAGTATGGCTAAACGGGAAATGATCAATAGACTCCTTTAATGATCCCATCCTGCCATTTCAGGAAATAGAGTTTTTTATTCTCGAAGTATTCCAGGCTCATGCTCTGCTTACTCAATACGGGCTGAATATCGTAATCAGTGAAGACTTTATTCGATTTGCTGCTAAGATTGGAAGCAAGATCGTTGCCATATTGCAGCAATAGTTTGGCATATTTCCAGGTCACTTCATACCCGCGGAAAACCATATCACTGGGTCGGGCGAACATAACCCTGTTAAAATAATTGGTGATCGAGAGGCTGACCTTATCTGTTTTAGTGCTGTAAAAAGGAGTGCTGTAAACGATATCGATCCCCTTAAATTCCGGTTTGGTGAAAGTCATATTATCCCAGGTGGGCATCCCCATCGCGGTGGCCAGGTATTTTTGTTTTTTAAGTGCAGCCAGTTGCTGTACCAGTCTTTTTCCAAAAATCTCATCCAGGCTCCCGGCAATACAGAGTGTTTGTTCGGTCGTATCCAGGTGTGCTCTCAATTGGTTCACAGTAAAGCTGTCTGACAATTCCACGTATTTCATTTTTACCGGTATGGCTACAGTACTTTTTCCAAAATCATCAAAATATGTTTTGATCCGGTCTTCCAGTTGTCCTTTTTTGCGGAATACGACAATATTGTCCAATGAATAATATTTCTGGATATGGCGGTAGATCCCTTCGCATTGTGTTCTTAGCGTTGGGTTCAGCACAACGTAAAACGGATTGCCCGATGCGCCCGCATCATTGGGAAGATTCACATTGATGACCGGGATATTCTTTTTGAGACCGGCATCGGCAAACAGCTTGACGTCTGCGCTGTTACAATGCACGATGATAAGATCCATGCTGTCCATTTCCTGCTTATTGAGCAGCTGGGCGATGCTTTCTGTGGCTGATCTTGTATCATAAACAAAAACTTCCAGCGCCGCCCTTTCTTTATTCAGTGAATCGATGGCCAGTTGAGCTCCTTCGTAAAACTCAAGACCGGGGTTGATGAATTTGGGAAACACATTTTTGGCATAGCGGTATTCATCATTGTAGTCAAATGCGGAGTCTAAATACAACGGGCTGAATATGGCGATCTTATATTTCGGTGCATTCACCTGTGCAGTGCTGCCAAGAACTATTGCAGAAAAGGCAATTAACAAAGCTAAGTGTTTCTTCATCTATCGGAGTTTAACTATAAACCATAAACTGTCATTGCGAGGCACGAAGCAAAGCCATAAACAAATACTATTCCCACTCTATCGTTGCAGGAGGCTTGCTGCTGATATCATATACCACCCTGTTGATCCCCCGGACATTATTAATGATCTCGTTGGAAATATTCGCGAGGAATTCGTACGGTAAATGTGCCCAATCCGCCGTCATACCATCCACACTGGTTACCGCCCTCAGGGCAACGGTAAACTCATAGGTCCTTTCATCACCCATCACCCCCACGCTTTTTACCGGGAGTAAGATAGCACCAGCCTGCCAAACCGTTGCATACAGCCCATTGTCCCGGAGAGCTTTAACGTACAAGTAGTCCGCTTCCTGCAACAACTGTACCTTTTCTTCAGTAATTTCTCCCAAAATCCGTATCGCCAACCCCGGTCCCGGGAAGGGATGCCGGTCAATCATAGCCGCCGGTATGCCTAATTCTCTTCCTACTTTCCTGACTTCATCCTTGAATAATGACCGCAGCGGTTCCACCAGCTCGAGATGCAAATGCTCCGGCAATCCACCCACGTTATGATGTGATTTTATCATCACGGAAGGCCCGTGAACAGAAATACTTTCAATCACATCAGGATAGATCGTTCCCTGGCCCAGCATATCCACTCCTTCTCCGTCAGGAGTCCTTTGGACGATCTTTTTGGATTCTTCCTGGAAGATATCGATGAACAGGCTACCAATTGTCTTCCGTTTTGTTTCCGGTTCCGTTTGGCCTGCGAGCCCGTTATAGAATCTTTGCCTGGCGTCAATGCCTTTTACATTCAGCCCCAGTTCATCATAGGTTTTTAATACCGATTCAAATTCATTTTTGCGCAAAACCCCGTTGTCGACAAAAATGCCATAGAGATTTGTTCCGATCGCCCGGTGGATCAGGGTGGCGGCAACTGTAGAGTCAACACCACCACTCAGCGCCATGACGACCTTGCGGTTCCCGATCTGTTTTTTTAATGCTTCAATGGTATCGGTGATAAAATGCGCCGGTGTCCAGTCCTGCGAACAACCGCAGATATTCACCAGGAAATTCCGGAGGATCTTTTTTCCTTCTTTGGAATGATATACTTCAGGATGAAATTGGACACCATACAGCGGCTTTGCTTCGGTACCATTCTTCCTGAACGCCGCAATAGGAATGCTTTCAGTGGTAGCCAGTAATTCGAAACCGGCCGGCATTTCAAGAATAGTATCCGCGTGGCTCATCCACACCTGGGATTCTCCGGGTACATCCTTAAAAAGGATATCTTCTTTTTTGGTCTGCAGCAGGGCACGTCCATATTCCCGTTTGTTACTCTTTTCTACCCTGCCGCCAAAACGTTTAGCGGTTAATTGTGCACCGTAACAAACACCCAGTACCGGTACTTTGGTGATGAAATCCTGCACGTCAACGTCAGGAGCTTTTTCCTCGTTCACCGAAAAAGGTGAGCCGGAAAGAATAATGCCTTTCAGCCCGGGTTCAAATGAAAACGGCTTGTGGTAAGGAATAATTTCACAATAAACATTTGCTTCCCTTACAGCGCGGGCGATCAATTGCGTATACTGGGAACCAAAATCGAGGATCAGGATCTTTTCCGTCATGTAGTTGAATATATACTATTAGTTGGACCAATAACCCGTGATGAGACCGGGTAAAGTTGCTGCGAAGGTAAAAAAAGCCGGCTAGTTTGCGGGCTACAGTTTCAAACCCTTGCCTGTTGTGCCTTTTGCTGGAATATCATCCATTTTCGGGGACTGTAACCTTTCGTAGTGGTAAAGCGTCAAAAATTCCGGGAACTCCCCGTTATTTGAACTTATTTTTGAAATCACAAACCAACACATATGATACGCTTTTTTGCCCTGCTGCTTTTTTCTTCCCTGTTGTTCACATCCTGCCACCTGGGTGGGGACAGGATACGGGGTAACGGTACTATTAAGACCGAGAGCCGTAATGCGGGTGTGTTCAGCATCGTGGATGTGAGTGGTAATATAGAGGTTCATGTAAAGCAGGATAGTGCTTTTAGTGTTAGGGTGGAGGCCGATGAGAACCTGATGGAATATATCGTGATCAGGACCGATGGTGGCAGATTGGTCATTCAGCCGAAGGAGCATTCCAATCTTTCAGGAAGCAAAGCGATAAAAGTATATGTGTCGGCCCCGGTATTTAAAAAACTGGAAGCATCCGGCGCAAGTGATATTGTGAGTGACAACCTGCTTTCATCCGAATCGATCGATATTGATGTCACTGGTGCCAGCAGTGTAAAGCTGGAAATAAAATCGCCCCGCGTGTCTGCAGATGTAACAGGAGCAAGCAGTGTTTTCTTAACAGGACAAACCAAAGATCTTTCTCTCGATGGCCAGGGTGCCTCTCATCTAAGATGCTATCAATTATTATCGGAGAATGCAGACGTAGATGTTTCGGGAGCCAGCAGCTCTGAAGTGTTTGCCAGCGTAAACCTGAAAGCCGATGCAAGTGGTGCATCAAATATAAAATACAAGGGAGCGGCCAAGCATACCGGTAGTGCCAGTGGGGCGGGGAGTATCACCAGGCTGGAATAAAAGAATTTGTTGCATTTGGTGGGAATACAGAACTTAGAAGTAAATCAAAACCTTACTTATGAGTTCACGCAGGCAATTCATTAAGGAAGCTTCTTTTGCTTCCGGTGCCATATTGCTGGGTACTTCGGGTTTCAGTAATTTTTTTTCCGGTCCTAAATCAAAGGTGATCATTATCGGGGCCGGCTTTGCCGGGTTATCCGCTGCTTATTATTTACACAAAAAGAAAATTGACTTCGTGATACTTGAGGCCCGCAACCGGATCAGCGGCCGTGTATTTTCTCACACCATAGATGAAAAAGAGAACCTGGTCATTGAGCTGGGAGCTGAATGGGTGGGTAATTCGCATGAACGGCTGCACAATCTTTGCAATGAATTTGGATTGGAATTACAGAACAACCAGTTCGAGACACACCTGATCTACCAGGGCCAGTATCATAAGAACGGGGCATGGGATTATAGCGAAGGATGGAAAAAGAAGTTCCAGTCTATTATCGATAACTATGAAAACCTGACACAGGCTGACAAGATCAGGCTCGATAAGATGGACTGGTGGCGCTTTCTCGTCAACAATGGTTGTGAAGGAAGAGACCTCGATATCCGGGAATTACTGGACAGCACCGATTTCGGGGAAACCATCCGGAGCGTTTCCGCCTTTGCCGCCCTGGCAGAATATGCAGAGAGTAGTGAAAAGAATGAAATGGATCTTAAGATCAAAGGGGGCAACAGTATGCTGGCTAAAAAGATCGCCGAAAAGATCGGGATGGATAAGATCAAACTCCAGCATGCGGTTCAACGGGTTGTCCAGAATGTAAAAGGGGGCGTAACGGTTTATTGTGAGAATGGTCAAAAATTTACCGCCAATAAGATCATTTGCACAGCTCCCACTTTTGCCGTGAAAAAAATAAAATGGGAACCTGGTTTACCGATCGACCAGGTCAACGCAATGAATGAACTGCAGTATGCCAGGATCAATAAGAACCCGCTTGTTTTTAAAAAGCGATTCTGGAAAGACGAAAGCTTCGATATGATCACCGATCAGTCTCCCCATTATTTTTATCACGCTACCAAGAACCAGGATTCAAAAAAAGGAGTGCTGATCTCCTACACGATCGGTGAAAAAGCAGCAGTGGTGGCCAACCAGTCGGAGGCATGGAGAGAAGAAATGGTTTTGCAAACACTCAAACCTCATTTCAATGATGTAAAAGATGCTTACGAATCGCAAACCAATTATTACTGGGGTAAAGATGAATTTTCACAGGGAGCGTATGCCTTATATGGAAAAGGACAATGGTTCCGGGTGATGCCTATCCTGAAACGTTCGCATATCCATACTCATTTTGCCGGGGAGCACCTGGCGGACTGGCAGGGATTTATGGAGGGAGCGATCAATACGGGGGAAGAAGCGGCAGCTAAGATATAACAGGGAATTCCTTGTTTTTTTCGCGGCGATCGCTGCGGTTCGCGGCGTACGATGCGGGAAACCTTTTTTGACAGCTAACAAATTTAAAGGTCTATATACTTTACAGTGATCTTAATATTCCTGTTCCTTCCTTTATCATCAGTACAGGATATTTTTACAGGTCCTTCTTCGGGCACAAAGAATTGTTTTTCCCCCGCATTGCTGCTTTTATAAAATTTATTATTGATGTACCAGTATACCTTACTTACATCATTGGCGGTTTTGCAGATTAATTGTAATGGCTCGGGGTTTTTCTTATTGATAAGATATTCAGCTCCATTCACCGGGAAAGTGATCGAAGGTGCCGCACCCTTAAAGATCAGCTCACAGGCCGGGTTATGCACCGGTATCTTCTGATAGGCGATCCGGTTCTCTTCAAACCAGGCCTGCATTTCGGGCTCCACTATTTTATACCATTTCTTTTTGTATCCAGTTTGGGGAGCGCAGCTTTTGCAGTAGGAGATCTTTTCATCGGGACTGATCATTAATTCTTCCCGGTTATTGCAGGGTTTGGCCGTGGAGATCAGCGGGATAAAATAATCGGTGACCAGGCTGGTGCAATGATCAGCCGGTGCCAGCCCTGTTTCGCTGCATACCTGGCGGATATCGCAGTCGGCCGGTTGTTTGAACCATTCTTCATCGCTGTCGTAATCGATCGTATTGAAGATCTTGAACAGCAAAGGAGTGGCGGTATTCGCCCCGCTCAGGTCAGCAACACCCAGGCCGGAGAAATTACCGGTCCAGATACCCACCGTATATTTTTTATTGTACCCGATACTCCAGCCGTCTTTTCTTCCATAGCTGGTGCCTGTCTTCCAGGCGATCTTTGGCATGCGTTCGGTGGCCGTCCAGTTCAATGGAAAATCAGGACGATTGATCTTCGATAATATTTCGGTCACCATGAAATTAGCGGCCGGGCTGATCACACGTGTTTTGTTATGAGCTGTTGCGTCCTGGGTAAAAACAGCCGGGTAATAAACCCCGTCGTTGGCGAAGGACGAGAACAGGCTGGTCAATTCTTCCAGTGTTGTACCACAACCACCGAGTATCAGCGACAAACCCAGCTTCCGCCGGTCTTTTTGAATTTGCCTGAAATCACAACTGGATAGTTTCTGTATCATCTTATCATGACCCAGCAATTTCAGACCCTTTACGGCAGGGATATTTAAAGAATGTTCCAGTGCATATTCCACCGTCACATACCCATTGAATTTCTCATCATAATTTTCCGGGGCATAACTATCGTAGTTGACAGCCACATCCGTCATGACGGCCTTTGGGGTCAATAATCCTTCATCGAAACACAGGCCATACAACAAGGGTTTTAATGTGCTACCCGGTTGCCGGACCGCATTGGCGCCATTCACCTGCCCGCCATCGGTGGTATCGTAAAAATCAGACGAGCCGACATAGGTAATGACCTTATGTGTTTTATTGTCGATGATGATTACCGCTGCGTTTTTTATATTCTTCAATCTTTGTGACCGGATATAATCTTCCACCAGCTTTTCTGTTTTAAGCTGGGTATTGAGATCGATATTTGTTTTGATAATACTGGGCGAAGTCGAAGTACCACCCTGTTTTTTTAATTTATAGGAGAGATGAGGAATATAATGCGGCACAGTACCGCGTGAGGCATTCAACGGTTCTGCCAGGGCATCTTCGATCTCTTTTTCCGTAAATAATTTTTCGTCAGCAAATCGCTGAAGCCATTTATTTCTTTCCTGGATGATAAGGTCGTTGTTCTTTCCAAGTACAAGCGAAGTAGGCCGGTTGGGGATAATACTCAATGCGGTTATTTCCGCCAGCGATAAATGGTCGGGGTTCTTTTTAAAATAGAGAAGGGAGGCGGCTTTTACTCCTTCAATATTACCTCCATAGGGAACCAGGTTCAGGTATAGCTGAAGGATCTCCCGTTTGCTGTATTTCAGTTCCAGTTGAAAAGCCCGGAACATTTCCCGCATTTTGCTCCAGATATTCCGCTTGCCAGGTTCCAGTGCACGGGCCACCTGCATGGTGATCGTACTGGCCCCAGAAGTGCGGCGCATACTGAACAGGTTGTTGAAAAAAGCCCTTGCTACTGCGAAGAAATTGACACCCGGGTGGGAGTAGAACTGTTTGTCCTCTTTGGCTACAATGGTCCTTTGCAACAACGGTGAGATCTCGTCCAGTTCTGTCTTCATCCGCCATTTCTGGTCTTTGCTGAGGTAGGCGTTTATCACATTGCCTTTATTGTCCGTAACGATAGTTGAATACTCCACCTTATCCGGAAGGGGAAAAAACCAATTCAGGAGAAAGAAAAGGGCGATCAAACCCAGCAAACCGATACCCGCCCGCTTACCGAAGCGAAGCAGTCCTTTTTTGGTGATCCTTACTTTAAGTTTTTTCATTCGTGTAAAACGATGATGACCGGCATCCATACTGATGCAAAATAATAGTTGTTGATCCAGGCTTTTTATCCAGTTAACAAATATTTATCTAGCGGAATTTGCAACTGATCTTGTATGCGCTGTATCTTTCATATCAAATTTGTTAGTTCCTTTATGGACGCCTCCGACACATCCCGCCCAACACGGGATATTCCTCCTTAGCTGCCGAACTGCTAAATCCTGTTATTTCCGGTAAAGGTGATAAACCTTGTATAAGAAATGTACAGCTAAATTTTTTCATTAATCAAACTTCTTTAACTTCTCACTCATAACAAACCTCCCGTGTGACCTCACATGGGTGACCATTAACCTACACATCTATGCGTATTAAAATCTACCTGGTTCCGCTGTTAGCAGCAGGAACTATTTTTTTGGCATCCTGTAAAAAGAATGCTATCACCCTTTCTTTTACCAATGCAAAAGGCGAAGTACCCCAATTGGGTAACCTCGTCTTTCGTTTCAGCAGTTCACTGGCAAAGGATTCCATGCTCAATGCCTGGGATTCGACCAACTATATTTCCTTTGAACCTGCCATATCCGGTAAGTTCCGGTGGAACAGCCACGACGAATTGGTATTCTCTCCTTCGCAACCACTGAGCCCCGCCACCAGGTACAAAGCAAAGGTCAAAAACTCGGTGCTTAAATTCAGCAAGTACAATTCAATAAAAAATGGAGACAAGATCAGCTTCCACACACCTGATCTTACACTTGATAATTCCCAGGTGATCTGGATGGGGGAAAGTAATACTTCCGCGTCACCACAGGTGGATCTGTTCTTTAATTACAGGGTCAATCCTGCTGATCTGAAAGACAAACTCGATGTGGAGATCGATGGAAAAGATGCCGAATTCAGTATGCTGAGCCAGTCGCCCGATAACAAGATATCCTTACGGATCAATGGCCTGAAAGCAGAGGATAAGGATATCGATGCAAAGGTCAGCATCGGGAAAGGCTTAAAACCAGAGAAAGGAAATACATCTACCGCTGACGCGATCGTAAGTTCGTTGACCATTCCTTCTCCATTTGTCCTGACGGTTCAGAACGTGCAATCCGAGCACGATGGAATGGACGGGGTGGTGAAAGTTACCACCAGCCAGCAACTTACAGGTGAAAGCCTGAAATCGTTTTTAAAGATCGACGGTTCTGATGCGGCCGGGCAGGCATTTGCTTATACCCTTGAGCCCAACGAATATGGATTCACTATCCGCAGTGACAAGTTTGATGTGGAGAAAAGCTATTCGCTGACTGTTTTAAAAGGATTGAGAGGAAAGATCGGGGGCGTGATGAAAGAAGATTATAACACCGGTGTTGCCTTTGGTGAACTGGAAGCCGGGATCAATTTTACCAATAGCAAAGCCGTTTACCTTTCTAAAAAAGGCGGGAAGAATATTGAAGTGCAGATCACCAGTGTACCCAAAGTGAAATTGATCATCTCCAAGATCTATGAGAACAATCTCCTGCTGGCACAGCGTTATGGGTATTCGCCACAGGAAAGCCGCAATGGCCCTGATTACGCCAGCTATGATGACTATGGCGAAGATTATTCCGATGAATATGGTGGCGGTGATGCCATGCTCGGAGATGTGATCTATGAAAAAGAAATTGATACCCGGTCATTGCCCAAAAGTGGTGGCGGTCGTATCCTGAATTTCTCGCAGTTTGAAGACAGGTTACCTGATTTTAAGGGTGTCTACCATATCGTTATCCGTTCTTCGGAAGATTATTGGGTAAAAGACAGCCGGTATATTTCTTTATCCGACCTGGGACTGATCGCCAAGGAAGGAAAGGATAAGATCTATGTATTTACGAATTCTATAAAGTCGGCGGACCCGGTAAGTGGGGTGAACGTGGCCGTCTATTCCACCAATAACCAGTTGATCGGTACAGGTTCTACCAATAAGGATGGCGTTGCCGAAGTACCATACAGCAAGAAAGATTTTAGTGGTTTTAAACCTGCTATGGTGATAGCTAAAACGGCCGATGACTTCAACTATCTTCCTTTTAATAATACAAGGGTCAATACATCGAGATTCGAAGTGGGGGGTAAAAGAAATAATCCCTCAGGTTTTGACGCTTTTGTGTACGCCGAAAGAGATGTCTATCGCCCCGGTGAGACAATCAATTTTTCCGTGATCCTCCGGGATGCACAATGGAGGAACCCGGGTGATGTGCCGTTGAAAATGAAATTCCTGATGCCGAATGGTAAGGAATTGAAAACATTCCGGAAGAACCTCAACGAAGAAGGATCGGTTGAGGGAAACATCGCTATTGCACCTGCCGCCATTACCGGAAGCTATACACTGGAAGTATACACTTCTACTGATGTACTGCTGGCGTCAAAGAATTTTTCCGTAGAAGAATTTGTGCCCGATCGTATCCGTGTAAGCGCCAAACTGGATAAAGAGTTCCTGCGTTCAGGTGATGTAACCAGGTTGTCGGTGAACGCGATGAACTTTTTTGGGCCACCAGCATCCAACCGTAAGTATGAGACAGAGATACAGGTAAAACAAAAACATTTTTCTTCGGCCAAATTCGACGGGTATGATTTCGGCCTCGCCAACCAAACCAGTTTCTTTGATAAAGTGGTAAAGGAAGGGATAACAGATGCTGCCGGTAACGCGGTGATAGAATATACGGTGCCCGCTACCTATGCCAATATGGGTGCCCTGCAAACGAGTTTCTTTACAACCGTTTTTGATGAAACAGGCAGACCTGTCAGCCGGGCTACCACGGTAGATATATTTACACAAGATGTTTTCTTTGGCATCAAACAGGATTGGTTCTATTACTATCCCCTGAATCAACCGGTAAAACTCAACCTGGCGGCCGTCAACAAAGATGGAAATGCAGTGAGTGCAACGGCCAGGGTAGAAGTGATCAAGCATGAGTACAGGACCGTGTTGACCAAAAGCGGCAGCTATTTCCGGTATGAATCACAAAAGGAAGATAAGCTGATGATCGAGCAGCAAATCAGCGTGGGTAATAATACCGTGTATACTTATGTGCCCAGAAGTCCCGGTGATTATGAAGTAAAAGTCTATCGCCCCGGAGCCAACAGTTATGTAAGCCGCAGCTTTCACAGCTATGGCAGTTATGGTGGGAACAATAATTCGTTTGAGGTAAATAATGAAGGCAATATTGAAATCGAGATCGATAAGAAATCCTATGCCACTGGTGAAAAGGTGAAAGCTTTGTTCAAGACGCCCTTTAGTGGAAAGATGCTGGTAACGATGGAAACAGATCATGTGGTCTCCCACCAGTATGTAGAAGTGAGTAACAGGACAGCCAGCCTTGACCTGTCACTGGGTGCTGATCATATACCGAATGTGTATATCACCGCCACATTGATCAAACCGCATGAAGTGGCGGATATTCCATTGACCGTTGCGCATGGATTCAAAAATGTAACAGTAGAAGATAAAAGCAGGAAGATCGATGTAAAAGTGGATGCGGCAAAAACCGTTCGTTCCAAAACGCACCAGAAAGTGAAAGTGACAGCTGCTCCTGGTAGTTTTGTTACCTTATCCGCCGTGGACAATGGTGTGCTGCAGGTAAGTGATTTTAAAACACCTGATCCTTACGATTATTTCTACCAGAAAAAAGCATTGCAGGTTACGGCCTTTGATCTTTATCCCCTGTTGTTTGCGGAAGTGAGAGCCAGGATGAGCAGCACCGGTGGTGATGGAGCATTCGATATGGAAAAAAGATCGAACCCGATGCCTGCGAAAAGGATCAAAGTGGTCAGCTACTGGGGTGGTATCAAAAAAGCAAACAGCAGTGGTGTGGCTGAATTTGAATTCGATGTACCACAGTTTAGTGGAGAACTGAGGCTGATGGCTGTTTCTTATAAAGGACAAAGTTTCGGCGCTGCCGATAATACAATGACCGTGGCAGATCCAGTTGTGGTAAGCACGGCCTTGCCACGATTCTTAAGTCCCGGTGATACCGTGAATGTTCCTGTTACACTGACCAATACAACCGCTCAATCAGCCAATGTAACAGCTACGATAGCCGTGGAAGGACCAATGAAAGTAGTGGGTGGCAATAGCCAATCCGTAAGTCTTGCTGCAAAAGGCGAGGGTAGTGCTATTTTTAAAGTAGTGGCTGACCCTGCTGTCAATGTGGGTAAGGTAACAATTACCGTAAGCGGCATGGGAGAGAAGTTTACGGACGCGACCGAGATATCTGTCCGTCCTCCATCGACCTTGCAAAAATCAACCGGTAATGGTTCGATTGCTGGTGGCAATACACAAAAGGTCAGTATCGCCCTCAGTGATTTTATGCCGGCCAGTGTGAAATATAACCTGGTGGTTAGCCGTTCACCGGTGCTGGAACTGGGTGAACAATTAAAATGGTTGGTACAGTATCCTTATGGATGTACCGAACAAACGGTGTCTGCCGCATTCCCGCAATTGTATTATGCCGACCTGTCGGACCTGATGCAACTCAACAAGCAGCAGAATAAATTAAATGCAAATAGCAATATTCTGGAAGCGATCCGTAAGATAAAAATGCGCCAGTTATACAATGGCTCCCTCACCTTATGGGATGGAGAGGGAAAAGAAGACTGGTGGACGACGATCTATGCCGCTCATTTCTTACTGGAAGCAAAGAAGGCGGGCTTTGACGTTGACAATAGTTTACTGGAGACCATGTTGAACTATGTCAACAACAGGCTGAAGAGTAAAGAAACGATCACGTATTATTATAACCGTGATCAGAATAAGAAGATCGCCCCGAAAGAAGTTGCTTATGGTCTGTATGTACTGGCACTGGCGGGGCGGACCAATGTGCCTGCCATGAACTATTATAAAGCCAATACGGCTTTGCTGGCCCTGGACAGCCGTTACCTGCTGGCAGCAGCTTATGCTACAGCCGGCGACAGGAAATCTTTCTCGGCCATGTTACCTGTATCGTTCAGTGGTGAGTCATCGGTACCGCAAACTGGTGGTAGTTATTATTCCGATGTAAGAGATGAAGCTATTTC
>JANOHQ010000325.1:0-6258 GCA_031406595.1 Chitinophagaceae bacterium | reverse complement strand
AGGATTGCAAGGCTTAATCACCAAATTTCCAGCTGCTTAATTGTCCCACCGGTCAGGCCGCTGCCAGCGGCCTGACCGGTGGGACAGGACCTTGTAAAACCCTCAAAATGAGCCTAAGTTTCGACTTTTTCAACGATATTTGTGGCCTTTCAAACCAGATATTTTCAAATTTTCCCAGAATGAAGGATTTCTCCTATATCACTAATTCTTCCCCCGCTTTTATCGAGAACCTGTACCAGGATTTTGTAAAAGACCCCAACAGCGTGGACCCGGAAATGAAGAAATTCTTTGAGGGGTTTGATTTTGCCGTTACATCCGGTACTACCAACGGGAAAAAAATGGCCGCACCCATCGCAACTCCTGCGGGAGATAAGCCTGCCAGTGCTGACGTTGACCCGATAGCTATCGGGTGGATGAGAGAATTGAGAGCCTACCGGCTGATATTAGGTTATCGCAACAAAGGTCACCTGCTGGCCAAAACCAACCCGATCCGCAGCAGGAAGGACAGGGGAGCAAATATCGATCTTTCATTTTTTGGTTTCAGTGAAGCCGATCTTGATACGGAATTCCAGGTAGGCAGCCTGATCGGCCTGGGCAATACTTCGCTACGGAATATTTTAAAAAATCTCCAGCATTGGTACGCCTCGCATATCGGGATCGAATTCAAATATATCAGTGACCAAAAGAAAGTGGACTGGCTGACGAAAGAGGTAGAGAAGAAAATGCAGGAACCACTGACCCTTGACAAGAAGAAGAGGATCCTGGAGAAACTGAACCAGGGTGTGATGTTTGAAAAATTCCTGCACACCAAGTACGTAGGACAGAAAAGATTTTCCCTCGAAGGAGGTGAAACGACGATAGCTGCGCTCGACGCGATCATCAATACAGCTGCCGATAACGAAGTACAGGAAGTGGTGATCGGGATGGCACACCGTGGGCGATTGAATGTACTGGCCAATATCATGGGCAAGACCTATGAACAGATCTTCAGTGAATTTGAAGGTACTGCCAAGCTGGACCAGACCATGGGTAGCGGCGACGTAAAATACCATATGGGTTACGGTAGCGAGGTGAAGACGGTGAATGACAAGACCATTCACCTCAAACTGATGCCCAACCCATCGCACCTGGAGGCCGTGGATCCGGTAGTGGTCGGTTTTGCGAGGGCGAAAGCAGATGTTTTGTATAAAAGTGATTTTGATAAGATACTTCCTATATTGATCCATGGCGATGCCTCGGTGGCCGGACAGGGGATCGTGTATGAAGTACTGCAGATGTGCAACCTGAAAGGTTTCTATACCGGCGGTACGCTTCATTTCGTGATCAATAACCAGATCGGGTTCACCACTGATTTCGATGATGCACGCAGTTCCGATTATTGCACTTCGCTGGCTGCGGCCGTGCAGGCGCCTGTATTCCATGTAAACGGGGATGACCCGGAAGCAGTGGTCAAATGCGTGGAGATCGCTACGCGTTACCGCCAGGAATTCAATGCCGATTTCTTTATCGATATGGTTTGCTACCGCAAGCATGGGCATAATGAAGGCGATGATCCGAAATTTACACAGCCTCATTTATACGCATTGATCGATAAGCATCCCAACCCAAGGGAAGTGTATGTGAAATACTTATTAGAGAACGGGGAGGATGATGCACAGGAACTGGCCAGGGAGATGGAGAAAAAATTCTGGGCAGACCTGCAGGAGAGACTAGATGATGTGAAGCAACACCCGCTGCCTTATCATTACCAGGCACCGGAAGTGGAATGGAAAAAATTGCGCAGGGCGACCGCCACTGATTTCGATGGGTCACCTGTAACAGCTGTTACTACGGATAATTTTAAAAAGACATTTGATGCGTTGATGAAATGGCCAGGGGATTTCAAGCCGCTTCGAAAAGTTGAAAAAATACTACAGGACAAGATCAAATTGTTTGAAACGGAACAAAAAATAGATTGGGCAACAGGTGAGTTATTGGCTTACGGAACATTGCTGCTGGATGGAAAGGATGTGCGGATGAGCGGGCAGGATATAGAGCGGGGAACTTTCTCACACCGCCATGCTGTGTTACGGAATGAAGAGAATGATAAAGCCTACAACCGCCTCAGCAGGATTCCGGATGCCAGTGGAGAATTCAGGATATATAATTCTTTATTGAGTGAATACGGCGTGTTAGGGTTTGAGTATGGCTATGCCCTGGCCAATCCCCACGCATTGGTATTGTGGGAAGCGCAGTTTGGCGATTTCGGCAACGGTGCCCAGATCATGATCGACCAGTTCATTGCGGCAGGTGAACAGAAATGGAACCGGATGAACGGGGTAAGCTTATTGTTGCCGCATGGATATGAAGGGCAAGGGCCGGAGCATAGCAGCGCCAGGCTGGAACGTTTTTTACAATTATGTGCCGAACTGAATATGGTGATCGCCAATATTACTACCGCATCGAATTTCTTCCACGCATTGAGAAGACAGCTCGCATGGCCTTTCCGGAAACCTTTGGTGGTGTTTTCTCCCAAAGCGAACCTGCGGCATGCGGGTAGCTATTCAAGAATAGAGGAATTCACTACGGGTGGATTTAAAGAACTGATCGATGATCCGTCAGCAGATCCGGCTATTGTGAAAAAAGTTTTGTTCTGTAGCGGCAAGATCTATTTTGACATGGCTGAGCGCCAGAAAAAAGAAGGCCGTACTGATATCGCGATTGTCCGGTTGGAACAGATCTATCCCCTGCCTTTCAAACAACTGGAAATACTCCAGGAAAAGTATGGCGGAGCCACCTGGTTCTGGGTACAGGAAGAGCCGCAAAACATGGGAGCCGCTTCCTTCCTTAAGATGAACCTGAACACATTGAATTTCGGTTTGATCAGCCGGCAGCCATCCGCATCGACGGCCACGGGTTATAATAAAGTGCACCAGCAGGAGCAGGCAGAGATCATTGAAACAGCATTTAGTATATAAATCTGAAATAAGATCTTATGATAGATATAAAAGTACCAACGGTCGGCGAATCCATCAGTGAAGTAACCCTCCTGAAATGGAATAAAAAGGATGGGGAATACGTGGAAAGAGACGAGGTGATCGCTGAACTGGAAAGTGAAAAAGCGACGTTTGAAGTCAACGCTGAACAGGCTGGTGTGTTGAAATTAGAAGGAATAAAAGAAGGCGATACTATTAAGATCGGAGACCTGCTGGCAAGTATCGATGACTCTGCCGCAAAGCCGTCTGGTAATAATGGAGCCGCTAAGGACGAAAAAGCCGAAAAGAAAGGAGAACCAAAGGCAGAGGAGTCCAAAAAGGAAGAGAAGAAAAAAGAAGATAAACCTGCCAGGCAGGAGTCGACCGCACCTGTTGCAGCTGTTTCGAACGACCTGCCTGCCGGCGAGGCAAGTATCAAAGCAAGTCCTGTTGCTTCCGCGATCATCGCCGATAAAAAAGTAGATCCCAAATCAGTTACTCCAACCGGCCCGCAGGGAAAAATATTAAAAGATGATGTACTCGCGGCTTTGTCCAACCCGGGGAAGAAAGCCTTTGCCGGAGCTGAACTTAACAGCCGGAATACACGGACAGAGAAAATGAGCAACCTGCGCAAGACCATTTCCCGTCGCCTGGTGGAAGCCAAGAATACGACGGCGATGCTCACCACTTTCAATGAAGTGGATATGAGCAGTATTATGGCCATCAGGACGAAGTACAAGGACAAATTCAAAGAGATACATGGCGTGGGGCTCGGCTTTATGAGTTTTTTTGCCAAAGCCTGTGCGGTAGCACTGGCGGAATGGCCTTCGGTGAATGCATATATCGACGGGGACCAGCTTGTGTACCATGATTATGCGGATATCAGTATTGCCGTAAGTACGCCAAGAGGACTAACGGTACCGGTGATGCGCAACGTGGAAAGCATGAGTATGGCAGATGTGGAAAGGAAAGTGGTGGAACTGGCGGGAAAAGCACGGGACAGTAAGCTGACAACCGAAGACCTGACCGGCGGAACGTTTACCATCACCAATGGTGGCGTGTTTGGTTCTTTAATGAGTACACCGATCATCAATATACCACAGAGTGCGATCCTGGGTATGCACAAGATAGAGGAACGACCGATGGCCATCAACGGGCAGGTAGTGATCAAACCTATGATGTACCTGGCATTGAGCTATGACCACAGGATCATTGACGGAAGAGAATCGGTGAGCTTCCTGGTAAGGGTAAAAGAATTATTGGAGAATCCTGAACAGTTGCTGATCGGTAAAGATCCTGTGAAGACCCTGCTTGAAGTCTGATCATTTTCATCTTAACATATCTGGTTTGAAAAGACTCATCCTATTATCGCCATTGCTTTTTTTTACTGTTTTCAATGGAGCAGCTCAGAATGGCATAGAGGGCAGATGGTATACGTTTACCAGGAGTAATGTTATCGAGTTTACATTGAAAAAGGATAGCCTTGTCAGCCGCAGGCTTTTTTGGGACCTGGGTCCTAATATTTATTCCCGCCATTATTATCAGTCCAATGCTATTATTGAGACCCGCTCTGTAAACGGGAAATTCTACTATGCCATTGAAGAATTAAAAAGAGGTGATGACGGGAAAGCAGGTAGTAAAAAGAAAACTGTTGGTATAAGCATTTTTAAGATCACCCGATCCGGGAAGGAATTATACCTTTTGAGTGCGGCCCCTGAAAAATATACCGATTCAGTATCACTGACCAATTATATTGCGTCGGATACCACTACAAAGCCGGGGATGATCTTCTTAAGTGAAAGCGAGATCATGCGCTTAAAAAAATTACCTGCGATCACCACCATGAATGTGGAAGATTGTAAACGGTATTGTGAAAAAATAAAAGAAATGCAGACGGTGTTGGCTGCTGACAGCGTTTCGAAAAATCTTTATTATGCCTATTTTATGACGCACTACCTGGCAGGCGAAGTGGGGTATTCTCCGCTTTTTACCACAGAAGAGTTTGGAGCATGGTTCAAGCGCTTTCAGAAAGATCCCGCCACAAAGCTGCTGTTTGAGGAGCTTTTTAAAGAATGAGCCGCTATCATTCCCATATTAATTCAACGGTCGAAATTCTGTCGGTTTATCACGGAGAGGAACCTTTCACTTCTTTCCTGAAAAAATATTTTGCCCAGCATAAAAAATTTGGCTCACGCGACCGGAAACAGGTCAGTCACCTTTGTTATTGTTATTTCAGGTTGGGCAAAGCATTGCCCGCAGTGCCAATGGATGAAAGGATCCTGCTCGGAGCATTTTTATCTGCCCATAGTTCCAATGAGCTGCTCCGTGAATTAAAACCTGCCTGGGATGATGCAGTATCGATGTCCCCAGGCAAAAAAATAAAACTGGCAGGCTACACACTTACAGCAAGGGATATTTTTCCCTGGCAGGATGAACTCAGCATGGATATTGAGAAGGATGCATTCTCTTTTTCACACGCACAACAACCCGACCTGTTCTTGCGGATACGACCCGGAATGGAAAAAACTGTCAAGGAAAAACTGGGAAAAAGTGGTACCGCGTATAAACTAGTAAGCGATAGCTGTATTGCATTGCCCAATGCCTCGAAGATCGATGCCGTACTTGAATTGGATAAGGATGCGGTAGTGCAGGATTATAGTTCACAAAGAGTGGGAGAACTGATGGAGTTGGTCGGGCAGGGAGAGGAAGACCCGATTAATGGGGAAAATGATCGGGTCAGACGGAGACAGTCAGACCCGCTCCGGGTATGGGATTGCTGCGCTGCCAGTGGCGGTAAATCAATCATGGTGAGCGATATCCTGGGTGATATAGATCTGTTTGTTTCAGACGTAAGAGAATCCATCCTGGAAAATCTTGAAGATCGTTTTGAACGGGCAGGTTTGGAGAACTATGAAAGGTTCGTTGCCGATCTTAGTAAGCCAGTGGATGTTTTTTTACCAAGCTTCAACCTCGTCATCGCTGATGTTCCCTGTACCGGCAGCGGCACTTGGGGGCGTACTCCTGAACAATTGCATTATTTTGACCCGGAAAAGATCAGTAGATACGCGACTTTGCAAAAGAGTATTATTGAAACAGCCGCAGCACAGATGGAGCCGGGAGGATATTTTTTGTATATCACCTGTTCAGTATTTAAAAAGGAGAATGAAGAACAGGTTGATTTCCTGGAAGAAAAATTCCATCTCCAGGTAGTGAATATGGAATTGCTAAAAGGTTATGATAAGAAAGCTGATACCATGTTTGCGGCTTTGTTGAAAAAACCTCTATAGTTTCAACAAATTTGCTC
>JANOHQ010000237.1:0-7815 GCA_031406595.1 Chitinophagaceae bacterium | reverse complement strand
GGTAACCAAACCTGTAATTTTTTATTTCCCATCATTTATCTTTATCGTAATTTGAACGCAAAATACTGGATTTGAGCGGAATGATTGCTTCGCTTATCTATTTCAACAAATGTTTATATGGGCACAGTGAAACTAATAGCTGAAAGCGGAGCAACAAAGGCAGAATGGTGCCTGGTGGGTAATGGGAAAAAGAAATCTGTTATTACACAGGGCATAAGCCCTTATTTTTTCAACGAAGAAAAAATTATAGACTTATTAAAGAACGAATTACTGCCTGCAATACCGGGTTCAGTTAAAGCAGAGAGCATTTTTTACTATGGTACGGGAATGAGGAATCCTGAAAATGTAAAAATGCTGAAACGGGCATTACAAAAAGTTTTTACAAGTGCAAAGATTGATGTGAACGATGATATGCTGGCTGCAGCAAGGGGATTGAACGGAAATGGCAAAGGCCTTGCCTGTAATCTTGGTACCGGTTCTTTTTGCTGCTACTATAACGGGAAAAAGATAGTGAAGCAAACACCCGGAATTGGATATGTATTGGGCGATGAAGGAAGCGGAGCATATTTGGGAAAGAAAGTGCTGCAATATTTTTTGTATGATACATTTGATGAAGACCTGCGTTATAAATTTGATGACAAATACAAAACGACTCCGGTAGAAATACTTGAAACTGTATACCGCAAGCCATTGGCTAACCGTTATCTTGCCTCTTTTGCTTTGTTTTTGTCAGAAAACCGGGGACATTATATGATAGAGAATATCATTGAAGACGGCTTAAATGATTTTTTCTTCTTTCATTTATGCAAGTACAGGGAAATATGGACTTTTCCGGTGAGTTTTGTGGGAAGTGTTGCATTTGGATTTAAGGATGTGTTGCAGCAACTTTGCAACAGCTATGAATTTGAACTCGGTAAAGTGATGAAGAACCCGATGGAGGGGTTGGTAGCGTATCATTCAATGTGAAAATGTGTAAATGCATTTGTCCCATTTCCACACTCTCACAGTCCCACATTATAAAATGGGTTTATGTCAGAAACAAGAGTAACGGAACAGGCGAGTAATTACCGGCACCTGGAAAATATGTCGGTACTTGAATTACTGGTTAATATCAATAAGGAAGACATGACCGTTCCTGCAGCGGTGGAGAAAGCAATCCCCCAGATCGAGAAATTAGTAGAAGTGGCGAGTGATAAAATGCTGATGGGTGGCCGTATGTTCTATATTGGTGCCGGCACCAGCGGAAGACTCGGTATCGTAGATGCCAGTGAATGTCCACCAACGTATGGCATACCGTATGGATTGGTGATCGGTATTATCGCCGGAGGAGAAAAAGCGATCACGACCGCTGTTGAATTTGCGGAAGATGATAAGGAGCAGGGTTGGAAAGATTTGGTGGAATTTAATGTCAGCGATAAGGATGTGGTGATCGGTATTGCTGCCAGTGGTACCACACCTTATGTGATCGGTGCACTGGAAGAATGTCAAAAAAAGGGGATCGTTACAGGTAGCATTTCCTGCAACCCGGGCTCCCCAGTAAGTGCTGCAGCCGATTTCCCGGTGGAAATAATTGTAGGACCGGAATTTGTTACCGGCAGCACCCGCATGAAAAGTGGTACCGCTCAGAAACTTGTATTGAACATGATCTCTACAGCCATTATGATCCAGCTTGGCAGGGTAGAGGATAATAAAATGGTCAATATGCAGCTTACCAATGGTAAGTTGGTGGATCGTGGTACCAAAATGCTGATGGAAAGAGTGAAGATGACGGATTATGAAAAAGCTAAAGAACTCCTCCTGAAACATGGAAGCGTGAAAAAAGCGGCGGATTCTGTCACCCAATAATTGATACACTACCCTTTCACGAAGAGTACACAGGGCGGCTGGCTATATAAACCTTCCGCTATCCCTGCTTGATCCTTCTGCTATCGGCAGGGTTCTAAAATGGTTACCTCAAATTAATTTTGTTTTCTGCATTTAGGATGTATATTGTGTTACACATCGTGATACAAACAACTGTTCATATTATCTCTTTTGCTGTGGTGAATTCTACAACCACAACGATCACAACAACCCGTTAAGGGTTGTACATTTCCATATCATATACCGGGCGTTTAGCTGTAATAAGATCAAAATCTTTTACCAGTCACAGTCATATAATCATACAAATCATAGTCAATGCAGGTTTTAAAATTCGGAGGTACTTCGGTAGCCAACGCAGAAAATATCAATAAGGTCATAGCAGTATTGAAACAAGCCGTACAAAAGGACCGTACGGTTGTAGTGGTATCGGCTTTGGGTGGTGTAACCGACCTGTTGCTGAATGCCGCATCACTGGCTGCAGCGGGGGATGAAACCTATAAAGAGAAACTAAAGGTTGTCGAGCAACGACATATCGAAGCTGTCAAACAATTATTGCCCGTTGTACAGCAGAGCCAGTTGTTGAGCCTGGTGAAAAAAAGCAGCAACGAGATCGAAGATATCTGCAATGGCATCTTCCTGCTGGGAGAATTAACAGCAAGATCAAAAGACAGGATCAGCAGTTATGGTGAATGGCTTTCTTCACAGATCATCGCAGAAAGACTGCGTTCAGATGGAGTAGATGTGATTTGGAAAGATAGCCGTGAACTGATCCGGACCAATTCCGATTTTACTGCGGCTGAGGTTGATTTTGCTGCTACTGACAGGGCCATTATAGAATGGCTGGAGAAGGAAACATCCTCTTTGTTCATACTGCCCGGTTTTATTGCTGCTGACAAGAATGGGATCACTACCACATTGGGCAGGGGAGGATCGGATTATACCGCCGCGATCATGGCAGCTGCAGTGAGTGCAAAACAACTGGAAATATGGACCGATGTCAGTGGCATGATGACGGCGGATCCACGTCTCACCAGCAATGCACGTATCATTTCCCGCATATCCTACCAGGAAGCGATGGAGCTCTCGCATTTCGGAGCAAAAGTTATTTACCCGCCAACCATCCAGCCGGTGATGAATAAAGGCATACCGGTTTGGATCAAAAATACATTTGACCCCGCCGCACCCGGAACGATCATCGAGTCATCAGCAAAAAAGAATGGTGATATCATTCGTGGTATTTCCAGCATCAATAATATTACGCTGGTCAGTTTGGAAGGAAGCGGGATGATCGGTATACCCGGTTTCTCCAAGAGACTATTTGAAGCCCTGAGCAATGAAAGGATCAACGTGATCCTCATCACACAAAGTTCATCCGAACATTCCATCAGTGTAGGTATCGACGGGAGCTCCGTAGCTAAAGCAAAAGAAACCGTTGATAAGGCCTTCGCAAACGAGATCACTTTACAGAAAGTGGAGCCATTGAAAGTGGAAGAGGATCTTTCCATCGTTGCCCTTGTCGGCGAAAACATGAAAAATCATACAGGTATCAGCGGAAGGATGTTCAGTGCCATGGGCCGCAACGGGGTGAATATCCGGGCAATTGCCCAGGGATCCTCCGAAAAAAATATTTCCGCTGTTATTTCCACCCGCGATGTGAAAAAAGCGATCAACGTTTTGCATGAAGAGTTTTTTGAGACCACGTATAAACAGGTGAATCTTTTTATCACCGGTACGGGCAATGTTGGTGCGAAGTTCCTGGCCCAGTTAAAACAACAATTAGCCTTCCTGCAGGATCAGCTTCATTTGCAGGTGCGGGTAACCGGGTTGAGCAATAGCCGTAAAATGATCATCAATGAAGAAGGGATCGGCCTGGATCATTGGCAGGAAAAATTAGACAATGGCACAACAGCAGGATTACAGCTTTTCGTGGAGGAGATCATCAGCCGTAACCTCCGCAATTCCATTTTTGTGGATATAACAGCGAATGAGCAGGTGGCTGCCGTGTATGGACAGCTATTACAAAAAAGCATTTCTGTTGTTGCCTGTAATAAGGTAGCCGCTTCATCCGTCTATACCAATTATAAAAAATTAAAGGACCTGGCCCGGGAATTCAGTTGCCAGTTCCTCTTTGAAACAAATGTGGGTGCAGGACTGCCGGTGATCGCCACATTGAAAGACCTGGTGCATAGTGGCGACAGGGTACATAAGATGCAGGCGGTACTCAGTGGTACACTTAATTTTGTTTTTAATAATTATGATGGGAAACGGAAATTTGCGGATGTGGTAAAACAGGCGCAGGATGAAGGTTATACCGAGCCCGATCCGCGGCTGGATCTTGGCGGTACCGATGTAATGCGGAAGATCATGATCCTGGCCCGGGAAGCAGGGGAAAAGATCGAAATGGATGATATCCTGAATAAATCCTTCATGCCGCCAAGCTGCATGGAAGGCACGGTTGACAATTTTTACCAGGAGATGGCAAAACATGAAGCCCATTTCAGTGAACTGGTGCGCCAGGCGGAGGAAAAGGGATGTAAATTGAAATTTGTTGCGAGTTTTGAAAATGGTAAAGCATCTGTGGGGTTACAGCATATTGATCCGAAGCATGATCTTTACCATTTATACGGAAAAGACAATGTGGTGCTTTTTTACACCGATCGTTATAAAGAACAACCCCTGGTGGTAAAAGGAGCCGGGGCAGGAGCAGAGGTAACTGCGAGTGGGGTTTTTGCGGATATTATAAGAGCGAGTAAAGTTTAATTTGCTTCGGCTTTGCCTCGAAATAACGAACAGTGCAGTCATTGCGAGCAACGCGAAGCAAAGAAATGAGGAATGAGAAAGTAGCAGGGCAAAGACCCATTGAAACATTGAATCATAGAATTCTCCCTCTCCTAAAGGAGAGGGAGGCAGAGGGTGAGGTATGAAAAAAATAAAAATAAAATCTCCCGGTACCGTCGCGAACCTCGTTTGTGGCTTTGATATTTTGGGGCTTGCATTGAATGAGCCGGCTGATATCATGGAGTTGTGTTTATTGGATGAGCCAAAAGTTATCATTCATAATAAGGATAGTTTCGGACTGCCAACCGATCCGGAAAAAAATGTGGCCGGTGTAGTGCTTTTATCCATTATGGAACGAATGGGAAATAAGCATGGCTTTGAACTGACCATCGAAAAAAAGATCAAGCCCGGAAGTGGTATCGGTTCCAGCGCCGCCAGTGCTGCGGGAGCTGCAGTGGCGGCTAATCATTTATCAGGAAATATTTTTTCAACAGATGAGTTGGTTCAGTTTGCCATGATCGGGGAGAAGCTGGCATCGGGAGTGAAGCATGCGGATAATATTGCTCCCTGTATATTGGGGGGAGTTAGTTTGATCCGTTCCATCCATCCTCTTGATATTGTATCGATCCCTTCGCCGGAATTATATGTCACCGTGGTTCATCCGCAGATCGAAGTGAGAACATCTGACGCAAGACAGATATTAAAGCAACAGGTCTTATTAAAAGACGCGATCAAACAATGGGGTAATATCGCAGGATTGGTAGCCGGGCTGATGAAAAACGATCATGAACTGATCGGTCGTTCACTCGAAGATGTGATCATTGAACCGGTCCGCAGCATCCTGATCCCCGGTTTCGATGAACTGAAAGCAAAATGTAAGGAAGCCGGGGCATTGGGTGGCGGCATCTCAGGATCGGGGCCCTCTGTATTTATGCTCAGTAAAGAAGAAGCAACTGCTGTGGCGGTGGAAGGAGTGATGAAAGAAGTTTATGAAAGGATCGGGATCGATTATAACACATACGTTACAACCATCAATAAGAAAGGGGTTGAAATAGTAGCGTAGGATGCAATCTTAAATCCTCAATCTTAAATCTTCAATCTTCAATCCTCAATGAAGTACTACAGTACCAATAATGCATCGCCGGTTGTTGATTTCAGAGAAGCAATGATCCGTGGACTGGCACCGGATAAGGGATTGTATTTCCCGGAATTCATCCCGGCCCTTGACAAAAGCCTTGTCGATGATATCGAAAGGCTTTCTAATGAAGAGATCGCTTTCCGCGTGATCAAGCCTTATGTAGGCGGGACGATCAGCGAAGAAAAATTATTCAATATCGTCTCTGAGACGATCAATTTCCCCATACCCCTTGTAAAACTGGATGAGAATATTTTCTCCCTGGAATTATTTCATGGACCTACTTTAGCTTTTAAGGATGTAGGGGCAAGATTCATGAGTCGTTGTTTGAGCGGTACTGGTCTGGCCGTTCGAAGCGGCCTGACCAGTACCGTCCTCGTCGCCACTTCCGGTGATACGGGCGGTGCTGTGGCCGATGGCTTTTATGAAGTGGAGGGAGTGGACGTGGTCATCCTGTATCCTTCCGGTAAAGTGAGCCCTGTACAGGAAAAACAACTCACCACTTACGGAAAGAATATCCAGGCACTGGAAGTACAGGGGAATTTTGACGATTGCCAGCAGATGGTAAAACAGGCTTTTACCGATCCCGACATTAATAAAGAATTATTTCTCACTTCGGCCAATTCGATTAATGTGGCCAGGTGGTTGCCCCAGCAATTCTTTTATTTCCTGGCATATAAACAATGGACAGATAAGCATCACCCGCCGGTGATCGCAGTACCCAGCGGAAATTTCGGGAATATCGCTGCAGGTCTGCTCGCTATGCGTTCGGGTTTGCCGGTACAGCATTTTATCGCGGCCTGTAATATAAACGATGTGGCCAGTCATTATCTCGAAACCGGAAATTTCAGATCCCGCAAAGCGATCCCAACCTTATCCAATGCGATGGATGTGGGTGATCCCAGTAATTTTATAAGGGTGCTTGAACTGTTTGGTCATGATCTGGCTGCGATAAGAAACAAATTATCTTCTTTCACGGTGAGCGATCCGGCAACCAGTGATACGATCCGGGAATTATTTCATGATTATAATTACCTGGCCGATCCGCATGGGGCAGTGGGATTTAAAGCATTGCAGGAATATCTTTTTAAAACAGGCCAGAAAGGTATTTTCCTGGAAACGGCTCACCCCGTCAAATTCCCCGATGCTGTGGAAAAAGCTACCGGTCAAAAGATCATATTGCCCGGATCCCTGGAAATATTGATGCGAAAAGAGAAGCAGAGTATCTTTATCCAACCGCGGTTCGCTGAACTAAAAGAATATTTACTGAACCGCCCATAAGTGAACCATGATCGTTGCCAAAGAATACATACAGGCTCAACGTGCTGCTTTGTTCGACTGGATCGTGCTGCTCACGAGTTTTATTCTGGGCTTTGCATTTCCTTCACTGAAAGACCTGGTAACGTCCCCTGTTTTTTTCAACATGATGCTGGCTGCCTTGCTTCTGTATACGATTGGTGCTGCTTTAAAACACCTGCCGCTGAGTTATCGCCTCACTTACAGAGCGAGAAATATAAAGCCTGTTCCCTATGTCGTCTTCCTGGTCGTGGGGCACTGGTTCATTATTCTTTTCCTGGTAATTTTTGCCGAACCTGCTATCCGGCATATCCTGCACCTGCCGCCGCTGACAGCAAAAAATTCTGCAAGCTGGCAAACTATCACCGGGGCACTTGTTACCGCAACTTTTGTTACCTGGCTGGTCTACCGTAGTAAGAGCAACCGGAAAAAAAGAAAGAAGTATTCAGACGAATTCTTGTTCTGGCACGAAATGGTGGCTGATATCCTGCTGATCGCAGGCGTATCCATCTTCTCTTTTGTTTTCTGGGAAAAAGGCGTGATGGGTATGCTGGGAAAGGCTTCCATGAAAACTATGAGTGAGATCGGGTTTCTTTTTGTTTTTCTTTCCATCCTTTTTTTATTTTTCTACCTGCCCCTCCGCTACCTGTTTTTTATCGAAGACAGGGAAAGAGGGAGGAACCGGCGACGCCTGCTGCTCATTTTTGCATTTATCCTCATTAAAGCTATCCTGGAGATGGTGG
>JANOHQ010000292.1:0-17015 GCA_031406595.1 Chitinophagaceae bacterium | reverse complement strand
TTCAGCTACACTTGTAACCAGCACGATAACTGTAAACGTTTTTGCAGCGCCTCTGGCAGGCAACATGTGGGCTTCTTCATCCAGTGGAACACAGATATCTACCTTCTGGGTAAATGGCCCTGTTAATTTCACTGCAGGCGGAGCGCCAATTAATCTTTTTGCTGCTACTTTCCCTGGTACAACTACCGGTGGTACAACTACTGCAGCGATCGCTAGAACCGATAAACCTACACAGGCTCTTGGACATTTCTACTGGTTACCGAATGTGGGAACCAATGGTATCGTGGAAGTGTTTGGCGCTACTTCAACAGGCGGTACCCCTACCCGTATCGGTACACTCGATGTAAACGGTGGTGGAACAAATACGCTTGGTTTTGTACGTCTCGGTGCAGGTCCTGATGGAACAGTATGGATCCTTGCTGGCGACAACGCAACATTATATCTTGCTAAATTCAAACCAAACGGTTTAACGGTTAACGGATCATTACCTGCTGCTGATCAGCTGGTAGTGGTTGACGCAAGCGTGACACTGACAGGAGGTCTTGTTTCTACTTTCCAGAACGGTGATATCTGTATCGCTGGTGATGGTAATATTGTGGCTCTTGCCAACGACGGTGGCGGTCTTACACAGATCTTTACCGGTTCTCCAAACGGAGCAAGCACAACCCTGGTGAAGAAATTCGATGTACTGGATGAGAATGCGGCTAATTTCACAGGTTCTGTGAACGGTGTTGCATTCGATGTACAAGGCTCTTTATACGTTTCATCTTCTGATGGACTGTACTATATCAACAAAAACACCGTGAACGGTCCTGCCTCAACAATCGCCATCACAGAAGTATGGGCAGGTACAGGTTTACAAGATCTGGGATCTAACTTCTTCCCGACTACGATCATCACTCCGGTGAAGCTGGGCGCATTCGAAGTAGTTAAATCTGGTAACAACGCAGTTCTGAACTGGACTACCCTGACTGAAACCAATAGCTCTTATTTCGGGATCGAAAGAAGCTTCGATGGTGTCAACTTCAGCTCAGCAGGTACGGTACAGGCAGCTGGTTCAAGCAATGATGCAAGAAGCTACCAGTTTGTTGACCCGATCACTACGAACGCTAAGATCATTTACTATCGCCTGAAAACAGTAGATGTAGATGCAAAATCTGCCCTCAGCAAGATCGTTGCACTGCGTCTCAACGGTACCGTTGTTACAGGCTTTAAAGTATTCCCGAATCCTTTCAGCAGCGATCTGAAAGTACAGATCAGCAGCGAGAAGGAAACTACGATCACCGTACGTATCAACAATGCCCTGGGTCAGGCGGTAGTTAGCCGTAAGATCACATTGCAGTCCGGTGAGAACATCGTGGTGTTAACATCTGAACTGGCTACCCTGAACAAAGGAATGTATATATTGGAAATCATCACAGAAGACGGAAAACAAACAGAAAAGATCATTAAACGATAAATGCTCAGGGTTTTTATACCTTGAACCCCTCTTGCCTTCGTGGCGGAGGGGTTTTTTTCGTCGGGCCACTCGAAGTGGCCTGACGAATAAAACCATTTGTCGAATCCTGCTTTTTTTATCGGTCAGGCCGCCATGAGGGCCTCTGGCAGTCAGGCTGCTTAGAGCCAGCGGCCAGACCGAAAAAAATCTTTCCCTGCCCGGAAAATTGTAGTACCTTAAATCTCTTCTTTATCCAATTGTAAACTCAAAAAATCAGGTGTATGAGAAAATGTCTACCCTTTAGTTCCCTTTTACTGGGAACCGTTTTAGTTTCTAACCTTTCTTTTTCCCAACAAACAGACCGTTTTGCGTATGCGGTTACGGACGTGCAGCAGCAAGGACCTAACTGGAATTTCCTTCGCAAACTGGACCTGAAGTCCGGTGAGTACAGCCAGGTATTGCTCAGTGGCAACGACGCTTCTTATTTAGCGTATGATGCCACTACCCGGAAGCAGTTCTCCGCCCCGCTCACTGATCAGCGGTATGGCAATACGATCAATGCGGCTTTTGCTACCGGCGTGGCGGCAATGGCCTATGACAAAAGAAACAACCGGCTTTATTATACTCCTATGCTGATCGACCAGCTCCGGTATATCGACCTGAAGACCATGAAAGTTTACTATGTAACCGATCGTGCTTTCAGTGGCCAGTCGCAGAAATCATCCGACCAGGGCAATATCATTACCCGGATGGTGATCGCTTCCGATGGAAATGGTTATGCGATGACTAATGATGCCACCCAGCTTGTTCGCTTCAGCACCAACAGGAAATTACAAGTAACAGATCTTGGTTCTATCGTAGATGACCAGTCCAACAAAGGAGTGTCTGTACACAATTCCTGCAGCAGCTTTGGCGGAGATATGATCGCCGATGATAATGGCAATCTCTATGTATTCTCTGCCCGCAATCATGTATTCAAGATCAATATTGAATCCAAAGTGGCTACCCACCTTGGTGTTGTATCCGGTTTGCCCAATGGCTTTACCGTGAACGGCGCAGCAGTCAACGACGACAACAAGATCATCGTGGCCAGCGCAGTGCAAAGCGGTTCTTTATTTACCGTGGATGCAAAAACACTGGTGGCTACTCCTTATAACATTTCAGGAACAGTATGGCAAAGTTCCGACCTTGCCAACAGCAACCTGCTTGTTTCAGGAACTAAACCCAAAGCTACTACTGTTGACCTGATCAGCCGTAACCATGCGCCGAACAGCGGTGACGGGAAAGTAAATATCTACCCTAACCCGGTAACGAATAACCAATTTGTAATCCAGTTTAATTCACTGGAAGCGGGTACGTATTCCGTACAGGTAACAGATGTAATGGGCCGCCAGGTAATACAGCAAAGTGTAAACCTCAGTGGTGATAACCAGGCACAAACCATTAAAATGGCTTCTTCTGTTTCTAAAGGTGTTTACCTGGTGAAAGTAACCGACCAATCCAGCAAGACAGTTTACAGTACAAAAATTGTTCTCCAGTAAAGGATCCACATAATTTCTGAAAGTCCTGCTTAACCAGCAGGACTTTTTTATTTCGCGGGATTTTTCCAGATCAATTTTACATGTTTTGAGTTGGCAGAAAAGTCGGGGCATTTTTCATCGCCTTTCCCCGAGAATCCACCGGATGGGGCGCAGATCATCGTACAGTTCTCATCGTATAGTGTATTGTACTGGTCGCAGCAATGAGCAGTGATTAAAAATGTCTTCTTGTCCTTATAGATATACTCATCAACCTGGACCGGGGTATTAGGGGGTATATCTTTACCCGCATCGTCTATGATCTTCCGTATACACGAGGGTATGGAATCAGTGGCAGCTGTTTCATCAGCTGTTTTTTCTTTTTTCTTCCCGCATTCGCTTGCCGAAAGAAAGGGGAAGATCAATACAATGAGCAGGTATTTCATAAACCGGGTTTGATGATTGTTGAGGTATATTTGCAATTGTCGTGCCTTTTTGGGGCACTGTAAAACTACAACTTTGGAAAAGAGCAACTTTGTTGACCAGATCCGTATTTTCTGCCGCAGCGGGCATGGTGGTGCCGGGAGTAAACATTTCAGACGGGATAAATTTACTGCGATGGGGGGGCCCGATGGGGGCGATGGGGGAAGGGGTGCCCATATTATATTAAAAGGCAACAGTAATCTCTGGACCTTATTACATCTTCGTTATTTCAAAAATGTATTGGCCGAAAATGGCGAAGGCGGCAGCAGCAACAATAGCAGTGGCCGTGCGGGGAAAGATGTGATCATTGAAGTACCGCTGGGTACGATCGCCCGGGATGAAGAAACAGGAAACCAGGAAGTGGAAATATTAGAAGACGGCCAGGAAGCGATCTGGATACCCGGTGGCCGGGGCGGTTTAGGCAACGCTCAGTTTGCCACACCCACCAACCAGGCACCGGAACATTCACAACCCGGAGAGGCCGGTACCGAAGGATGGAAAGTGCTGGAATTAAAAGTGCTGGCCGATGTCGGACTGGTGGGCTTCCCCAACGCGGGGAAATCAACACTACTTTCCGTGATCACCGCCGCCAAGCCAAAGATCGCCGACTACGCATTCACCACCATCACTCCTAACCTCGGAATGGTGGATTACCGCGATGGTAAAAGTTTTTGTATCGCCGATCTGCCGGGTATCATCGAAGGAGCTGCTGAGGGAAAAGGACTGGGACATCGCTTTCTCCGGCATATTGAGCGAAATTCTGTATTGCTATTTTTGATCCCCGCTGACAGTGATGGTCACCGGAAAGAATTTGATATACTGGTAAACGAGTTGCAGGAATATAACCCTGAACTGTTGAATAAACAATTCATCATTGCCATCAGTAAAAGCGATATGCTGGATGATGAATTAAAAACAGCGATCGAAAAAGAACTGCCGGACAATGTTCCTCATCTTTTTATTTCTTCTCTTACCAATAAGGGATTGGTTGAATTAAAGGATATGCTTTGGAAGACACTGAATGAGCCGGTGGAATAAGCAATACAGATAAAAATTAAAAGATAATAGATAAAAATTCTCATTGCGCAAGTTTTCCGTTTTATAGATTGAAGCCCGCGTTAAATGAGTTTTTATCTACTGAGCTTGTCGATGTATCGCTATTATCTTTTATCTGCTAATAAGTTCTTCCCACTGTGTCACAAGCCGCTTTCAGCAAAGAATTCCCATCCACCGCATCCTGCCATTTCTCCCAGAGCATGACGCCATTGGCAATGTCTTTAGCCAGTTTGGCTTTTCGCTTTACGGTGTACTGTCCATTGTAATAAATAGTATAGTTGGTAAACGCTCCGGCCGTAACAACCGCTGAATCATACTGCGGGTTGGCTCCCTGTGCCAGTATTGATTTATAGGTCAGCACTGTTCCGGACTGGGTGATACCCGATGGTCTTCCATAGGCCGGTAAACCAAGTACACATTTTGCTGGCGGCATTCCTCTTGTGGTCAGCCAGTAAGTAAGACAGGTCTGCGCCAGTGTATAATCACTGTGATGCCGGTAAGGAACTGTTGTATTGAAATCATCATAGGCCATCACATTAAAAAAATCAACATAAGGAAATATCTCGTTGCGGATCGCATCGCGGATACCGCCTGCATATTTACCCGCTGTGATCGCCGCGGATAAATAATAACGGGCGTCGCGGTGAAGTGAATCGGAAAGCTCCTTCATCAAAAGGGTGAAAGTGGCATCGGTGCCGTCACTGGTAGTAGGAAATTCCCAATCCATATCCACACCATCAAACCCGTATTGACGCACTTTATTCATCACATCTTTTATAAAATTATTCCGGCCGGTTGCATTGGTGGCCATATTCTTAAAATTTGTTTTGCCATCGCCGCTACCATCATTGATGCCTACAAATATCTTTGCATTGTTGGCCCTTGCTTTAGTGATAACGGCTGCCAGTGTTGTGGGATTGACCACATCCAGCATACCGGTTGTGTTCACTGAAAAGAATGCATAGACCACTACATTGGTCATCCTGAATTTTACATCGGGTACATCGGCCGGGTTACGGTAAGAAGGAAAATAACCCACTACATAATATCCAAATGGCGGCGGTGCCTGTATCGTTGAATAGGTAAAGGAGATCGCATTCAGGTGACAGTTAACGGGTATGTTGCCGGAAATGATCGGTTCTGCATACCAGGTATAGGTTTGCCCAACAGAAGAAGGCAGTGTATATACATAACTTGTTCCGCTGATATTTTGGGCCACTCTTGTCATTGGTGATGATGTGCTGCCAACATATATATTGTACCCTGTCGCATTGGCCACGGCTGACCAGCCAAGTGTAACAGCGGAAGTAGCGATAACAGCTCCATTGACCGGGGAGATATTCGTACCACAAACACCCGCAGGAGGAGGTGGGGTGTTGGTACCCCCTTTTTTACTGCATCCATTCAATATCAACGCAAAAACCAGCAGGTAAACAATAGTAGTCCGGAGGGTCATAAGCAGTTTTTAAGATTTCAATTTACAACAATCCGGCCATGTATGATTTTGGGTACAGGCTCTGTTTCAAAATATTAAGGAATGAACCACGAAGGCACGAGGACATAAAGGTTTCACTAAGATAGCTTTGTGTTACTTCGTGACTTCCTGTCTTAGTGGTTCAAATCATACTGACCCACTACCTGATTTTGGCTGACCCTGTTTTTTATAGTAGGTTTGTCGTCCTAAACTACCACACATGAAGAAACTGTTTTTAACGATTGTTCTTTCCGTTAGTTTATTCTTTAAATCCTTTGCTGATGAAGGAATGTGGCTGCCCCTTTTATTGGGTCAGCAAGTGTATAATGACATGGTAAAAAAAGGTTTAAAACTCACCAAAGAGCAACTTTACAGCATCAACAAGGCTTCGCTCAAAGATGCTATCATCATTTTCGGAGGCGGTTGTACCGGTGAGATCGTCAGTGCCGAGGGATTGATATTTACCAACCACCATTGCGGGTATGATGCGATCGCATCAGCGAGTACGATCGAAAAGAATCACCTGCAAAATGGATTTTATGCAAAAACAAAGGGAGAAGAGATCCCTACTACCCTTTCGGTCCAGTTCCTGCTGCGGATCGAAGATGTGACTAAAGAAGTGATGGACTCTTTAAAAGGTTTAACTGGTTCGGAAAGATTACAACGCCAGGCTGCAGTATTGCTTGCGATCAATACCCGGATGAAAGATGAATCAAAAAATATTGAAACACGTGTCAGCCCGTTGTTCAAAGGCAACCAGTTCCTTGCTTTTGTTTACCAGCGATATTATGATGTTCGCCTGGTGGGTACACCAGCTGAAAGTGTAGGAAAATTCGGTGGAGACACCGACAACTGGGAATGGCCCCGTCATACCGGCGACTTTTCTGTCTTCCGTGTGTACACAAAATCCGACGGTAGCCCGGCTAAAACTAAGGAAGCGATCGAAGGAAATATTCCGATGAAACCCAAATGGTACCTGCCTGTTTCATTGAAGCCTTTGAAAGACGGTGATTTCTCTATGATCTGGGGATATCCCGGCAGCACCAACCGTTATGAAAGCTCCTATGGCATCCAACTGGCGATCGATATCAACAATCCTACACTGGTGACCCTGCGTGACGCAAGATTAAAATACATGTTTGAAGAAATGAAGAAGGATCCTGCTACTAAATTACAGCTCGCTTCTTCTTATGCAGGTATTGCCAATTACTGGAAATTCTATGATGGCGAAACAAAACAATTGATCAAATACGACGTGGCCGGGCAAAAGAAACAGTTCGAACAAAAATTCATTGCCTGGGCAAAAGGCAAACCGGAATACGAAACTATTTTCACTGATTGGGGCAAAGCCTATGATGCCTGGAAACCGTATGCCGAGCACCGCCAGTATATCAATGAAGGCATTGCCGGCTCGCCATTGATCTCTTTTGCCGGCTCGCTATTACAACTGGAAGCAGCACTGGTAAAAGTAGGCGGTACACCCGGCGATATCAAGAAAGCAGCCGATGCGGCCAACAACCAGCGAAAAGCATTCCTCGCAAGTGAGAACAGGGCATCCGACCAGAATATCGTGGCCGCGGTTACCAGGATGTTTTACGAAAATGTAACCAAAGAGCAGCACCCGGTTGGTTTTTACGGAACACTAAAGAACACCCACGGCCCGCTGGATGAGGAAGCGACCTATAAAAAATACGCCGCCGATATTTTCAGCAAGACCATGATCCTGGATGATGCGAAATGGAATGCCTTTATTACCAAACCCGATGCATTAATACTGCAGGGAGATCCTGCTTTTGCTCATGCGAGTAGTTTCTTTACTAACTACAACAGTAAGTATGTGCCTTATTACCAGCAGTTCACGGCGAAGAATGCGGAACTCGGAAGATTGTATTTAAAAGGTATCATGGAAATGGATCCAGTGAAAGCGAAAATGATGTATCCCGATGCGACCTTTACGATGCGGGTCAGTTATGGTGCTGTAAAATCATACCGCCCGAGAGATGCGGTCTTTTATGATTATGTGACCACATCCAAAGGATTGCTGGAAAAATATAAAGCTGGAGACTATGAATTCGATCTTCCCGCCCGGCAGATCGAGCTATTGAAGAAAAAGGATTTTGGCCAGTATATGGATCCTACCCGTAAGGACCTGGTGATCGGTTTTATCACTACGAATGATATCACGGGTGGTAATTCCGGTTCTCCCGTTATCAATAGTAAAGGAGAACTGATCGGCCTGGCTTTTGATGGCAACTATGAAGCATTAAGCCACAAACTGGCTTTTGACAAAGACCTGAACCGTACGATCTGCGTAGATATCCGCTATGTATTGTGGTGTATCGATAAACTGGGTGGCGGTGCGAATATTATCAAGGAATTGAAGCTGATGAAATAAACTATTTCATTGGAAGAAAGCCATTCGTCGCCTGGCGGGTGGCTTTCTTGTTTTATCCAACAAATTAATTCTGTAACATTGCAGGAATATTCCCGCTTGAACAAAAAAATAACCATAACCTTTTTTTTTGCCTTATTTTCCGCTACGGCCTTTACACAGCTGTTATTCAGCGTCGCTACCGATATAGGTTTACAGCGGAATTTTAAAAAGGAGCAACAGTACTGGGCTTTTGCTCATAACACGCAGCTCTTATTCCATATTACTCCGAAAAACGGGGTCTATGCCGGGTTTGCCTATCATACCCCGGGGCATTATAAAAACGATCTTACAGCCACGGCCAAATCGGTCCTAACGATTCCGCAAAACATCTCTTATACCAATAAGGCCAAAATGCGGCTCAAACAATTTTCAATGGGCTGGAGGAAATACCTGAAAGGCACACCCGATGCGGAAAAGACCTGGAATGTCTATGCTTTTGGCGGCTTTGGATTACTATTGGGTCGGGTGGAGAATGAACATTCTGTTGACATCGATACAGCAGGTTACAATGTACCTGTCAGAACTGGTAAAGCCAATTTTAAGCGATTGACAGTCGACCTCGGGGCTGGCTATGAAGTGCCGATCGGCGCTGACTTCTTTTTATATACCGAAGGAAGGGCCTGGATACCTACCACGAATTATCCCAGCGAATTTATTTTTGTAAATAAAAATGCTCCTTTCACCGGCATGGTGAGCCTGGGCCTCCGTCTTCTTTTCTAGTGTATTTACCTACAGCTTGATATCAAAACGTCCTTCGATCACACTGATAGGCTGAGGGGCGTTATAGATATTCAGGGCGTTGAATTGAAAAGTACCGGATACGATATTATTGACGACATCGAGTTTTGTAATAGTAACCGATCCCGTATTCGTAGAAGAAGTGATCCATTCGTTTTGCGGTGTAAATTCTCTTTTTACATAATAGGCATAACTGGTAGTAGCGCTGGCCCTGACCACATCCGTGTTAAATGCATAGGTACCGGGACCTGTGATATTGGCGATATAGATCTCAAATTCAGTCTCTGTGGGTGATTTTGCAAAATTCCTTGCATTGATTATGATCGACGCAGGACCTGTAAATCTTGCTTCCAGGATATCATTGGCAGGGAAAGCACCAAATCCCTGTGGTATCCACAGGGTACCATCCACTTTGGCCCCAAATGTATTGGCACCGGTCTGTGTGGCAGGAGGTAGTTCGTCCACATCTTTCTTACAAGCTCCGAATAAAAACAAGGCGAAACAGGCGGTCCGCAGGACTCTCTGAGCAGGAATATTTTTCATAGACATGATTAGGCGTATTAAACGTTTTTTTAGGTGGTTTCGTATGATCAAAATGCAAAAACAAGGCCAGATAGAAAATAATATAGTTGCCGGCAGTCTATTGGAACAGTCATCAGTATCTTTATTGTCCTTGTAAACAGGAGCTTATGAGTACACAACTGACGATCGAACGCGTTGAGATCTATAAACTATCGATCCCGCTGAAAGAACCTTTTGTCACTTCATTGGGAACAGACCTTTCCGCTGCCAACATATTAGTGAAAATGATAACGAAGGAAGGGATCATTGGTTTTGGTGAATGCAGCCCTTATATGCCCATCAACGGCGAGAGCCAGGATACCTGTTTTATCGTGGGTCAGTATTTTGCCAAGGCACTCAAAGGAAAAGATCCATTACAAATTGAGTCCTGTGTGGCATTGATGGATAAGATCATTTACAGCAACACCAGTATTAAAAGTGCCTTTGATATGGCCATGTACGATATTGCTTCGCAACATGCGGGCGTACCGCTGTATAAATTCCTCGGCGGGGATAATACAAAAACGATCACTACTGATTACACGGTCAGTATAGCGTCCCCGGGAAAAATGGCAGCCGCAGCGCTTAAAATAAAAAATGAAGGCTATCCCGCTATTAAAATAAAACTGGGCACGAACGGGAAAAAAGACGTGGAACGAATAAGGGCTATCCGTGCAGCTGTCGGTAATGATATCCCTCTCCGGATCGATGCCAACCAGGGATGGAAAGTAAAGGAAGCGATCGAAACATTGAATGCCTTACATGAATTTGGCATCCAGCATTGCGAAGAACCCATCGCCCGCTGGAATTTCATGAAGCTGAAAAAAGTAAAAAAGAACTCCCCTATTCCCATCATGGCGGATGAAAGTTGCGGTGATGATCATGACGCGGCAAGACTGATCCAACTGGAAGCCTGTGATTATTTTAATATCAAGCTCGGAAAATCCGGCGGTCTTTTTAAAGCATTGAAAATTGTACGGCTGGCGGAAGAGGCCGGTATCCATTTACAGGTGGGTGCTATGATCGAATCGAGGCTGGCGATGACTGCTTTTGCGCATTTTTCTTTATGCAGCCCGCTGATCGAACATTTTGATTTCGATACGGCGTTGATGTTCAGTGAAGACCCGGTAACAGGTGGGATTGTCTACGAAAAGAACGGAGTGGTGAAAGTGCCGGAGGGAGCGGGTTTGGGGGCGACGATCGGGGAAGAGTGGCTGGAGAGAATAGAGAGTGTGATTATATAAATTTGATTTCTGTGAAAATGACATATTCAGGTGAGTTAATAAAAAATGTAGAAAAAGTAACCAACCTGTTGGATATGCTTATTGACAATTCTCATGCACAGAAAGCAACAAATTTGGGAATTGCTTATTCGCTGCGACTAGTGCTCGCAGAACTGATCAGTACTATACAGGCCGGCACAGCAGTGAACAGGGCATTCGTAGCAAAATGGAACAACATAATGGGCCAGTGTACAAAGTTTTTTGAAGATCATCCCATTTTAGATTTGCTCGATAGCGTCGACAAAGAAATTGTTGTAGGATAACTAGCATTTCAGATTCTTTTTTCAAAACACTAACCGATGAATAAATAAAATGATCCTTATTAAAAGAACAAATTCGGAGAACAAGGACTTTCAAAATCTTGTGAAAGCACTCGACGAGGACCTGAAGATCCGTGACGGAGAAGATCACGCATTTTATGCGCAATTCAACAAGACCGCAAAACTAAAACATGTGGTGATGGCTTATGAAGGGGATGAACCGGTAGGTTGTGGCGCCTTACGGGAATTCGAACCCGGGACGATAGAGATCAAGCGGATGTATGTTGTACCCGGTAAACGTGGCCAGGGAATTGCTTCCATGGTACTGGCAGCCCTGGAAACATGGTGCAGGGAATTGAATATGGAGAAATGCATTTTGGAAACAGGCAAAAATCAGCCGGAAGCGATCCGGCTGTACGAAAAGAATAGTTATAAAAGGATACCCAATTACGGCCAATATCAAACGGTTGAAAACAGTGTATGTTTTGAAAAGGAATTGGGATACGGTCAATTATAAACGAAAATCAAATGGATACTTCAAAAGAAAATAAGATTGCTTTGCTGATCGATGGAGACAATGCTCAATCAAAATTTATAGAAAGCATGCTTGCGGAAGCGGGCAAACACGGCAAAGTAACGGTTAGACGCATTTACGGCAACTGGACGGACAACCGGCTCAGCGGATGGAAGGAACAGATCAGTAAGTATTCAATACGACCGATTCAAAAATTTGCATTCGTAAAAGGCAAGAACTCAACGGACACAGCGATGATCATTGATGCAATGGATATCCTGCATAGTAAAACTGTAACCGGCTTTTGTATCGCATCCAGTGATAGCGATTACACGGGGCTTGCACAGAGAATAAGAGAGGAGGGCATTTTTGTAATGGGTATTGGTGAAGCAACCATAACCACTGATGCTTTCGTTAACGCCTGCGACATTTTCGTTTTTACCGAGAACCTGACAGCAGTGACAGATGTGGTGGAAAATAAACAGGCTATAAAAACAACCCGGGAAAAGACATCAGGACCCCGCACTGCTTCTACCGCATCTCTCATTAATAAAAAGCTGCCTGGTATTATTACTGACTTGCCAAAAAACAAGATCACCAATCAACCCATTGATCTGAAGCTTTTGATGAACGCATTTGAAATGGCTGTAAATGACAATGGCCTGGCCTATATGGGAGAAATTGGTATCGCCCTGAGAAAAATTAATCCAAGTTTTGACAGCAGGACCTATGGCCATGCATCCATCACTTCATTGTTTAAGCGTTTGTCGGATTTATTTGAGCTCGTTTACCAGGACAATGGGTCTTCGCTATTTCTTAAATTGAAGAGCAGGATCGAAAAATGAAGCTATGCTTTTGGCTAACCGCCTGTTTGCGATAGTGGAGGTTTTACACAATCCTGTTCAATTTCCCAGCACTTTCACTTTAATATTTTTATAATATACTTTACTTTTCGGGTCATGCCCCTGCAATGCAAATGTGCCCGATGAAAGCACGCGGCCTTCCATTCCCTTGCTGCGCTCCGCATTTGGCGGTTCGGTATAATCCACCACCTGTTTGTCGTTGATCTTCACTGTTACTCTCCTATCTCTTACTTTAATGTGAATAGTGAACCACTCATCATCTTTTGCATATACCTCTTTTACATCCTGTATGGCCCAGAGACTGCCGCTGCGGCGCCAATCCGTATGTGAATTATTCACCTGTACTTCATAGCCTTTCTGCGGCCATGAACTTTCCTGGTATTGTGTGTGAAAATAAATGCCCGAATTGGAACCCGGGGTGGTCATCACATCGGCCTTGAATTCAAAATTGGTAAAGCTGTGTTCCTGTACCGGCCCATCATAATACAGGTGCGCCACGTTACCATTGACTGCAATGGTGCCGTTCTCGATCGTAAAGCATTCCTTATTGGCCCCTACTTTCCAGCCATTGAATGACTGGCCATCAAATAAAGAGATCCATTTTGAGCCGTCATCCGGTTTCATCGGGTTAAAAGAAAAAAGAACGATTGCTGCAGCCGCCACCAACAATTTGTACATGAAGAAATTTTAAAATTGAAACTACGGTATTTGTGTAACTTGGCCATATGACCCGCTCCATCGATACAAACAATATGCGACTGCTTCCTTGCGATCAAACCATCCTGCGTATCGCGCTGGAAGGAAATGAACAACTGGCGCAACATCTCGGTGTATCTGTTGCCACGGGCTGGACGGAATTTGGTGAAGCTCCTTTGAAATACAGTATGAACAGGCTTGTTTCAAAGGATCAACAGGGCTGGTGGACCTGGTTACCTATTCATAAAACTGACAATACATTGATGGGTAGCGGTGGTTATAAAGGCAAACCTTCCCCGGAAGGAAATGTGGAGATAGGTTACGAGATCGCTCCATCGTACCGTAACAAGGGACTGGCCAGCGAGTTTGCCAAAGCATTGACGGAACATGCTTTCTCCTTTGAAGATGTAAACACAATACTCGCCCATACATTGGCGGAAGAGAATGATTCCTGTAAGGTGCTGCTGAAATGTGGTTTTAAAAGGACTGCCGAGATCAACGACCCCGATGACGGCTTTATCTGGAGATGGGAATTAAAAAGATCTATTTGATCTTTTCTTTGGGCCTTTTCTTTTGGGGAACTGGTGCATTGTCCTTCCAGCGCCACAAATGCACGCAGGCATAGGTACGGTAGGGGCTCCATTTTGCGGAGAGACGGAGCATATCTTCCTTTATTTTCTTTTTATCACTATTGTCGAGTTTGTACAGCTGGATCATTGCATTCTGGATACCGAGATCGTCAACGGCAAATACATCTTCCCGGCCCAGTGCGAACATGAGCAGCATTTCTACAGTCCATCGACCTACGCCTTTGATCACGATAAGGTATTCGATCACTTCCTCGTTCGTCATCTTTCCCAACTTTTTTGGCTCCATACCTGATTCGATCTCAAACTGCGCCACATTTTTTATGTAGCTCACTTTGGCATTACTCAGCCCGATGCCTCTCAGCGTTTCAGATGGCGTATCCAGTATCTGTTGCGGTGTGGGCTCTTTGCCAGCATACAAATTGATAAAGCGTTTGTAGATCACATCCGCTACTTTGGTGGAAAGTTGCTGACTCATGATCGAAGCACAGAGATAGATACAAATATTCTTTCTCTTTACAAGTTTGTGCGGTTGAGCTGCTTCGATCAGTTTTTTTAGTCTCTTGTCTTTGCTGAGATGCGGTATGTATTCCATTAAAATGAATTATAAATTAAGTTCAGCAAAGCAAAGTGTCAGACACCCCCGCTAAAGCGGGGTGCTCAGACACTTACATTCCAGGCTGCACCAGTTTCCATCCTGTCTTTTTCTTTTCTTCGTCTACCAATCTTTTTACATCCGCCAGTAATTTCTTCGCATCATAAACGATGCCGTCCTTGATCGTATACTTCACGCCGCCTTTGCGGATCACTTCATTCTTTTCGTTAAGTGCCACAGCACCTGTGCCATACAATACCTGCAAATTTTCCAATGGGTTCGCATCCACAATCACCAGGTCGGCCAATTTACCAGGTTCCACACTACCGATCTCTTTTTCCATACCCAATGCTTGTGCACCATACAAGGTAGCGCTGCGTATCAGTTCCAGGGGATGGAAACCCGCTTCCCGCAATAATTCCAGCTCCCGCACATACGAAAAACCATAGAGCTGGTAAATAAATCCCGCATCCGTCCCCACCGTCACGCGGCCACCCCTGTTCTTGTACTCGTTGATGAAAGTCATCCATAAACGATAATTCTCTTTCCAGTTTATTTCCTGTTCCGTTCCCCAACTATGCCAGTAGGAACCATGTGATATACGGCTCGGTTCATAGAATTTCCATAAGGCGGGCAATGTATAATCCTCGTGCCACTCGGCTCTTCTGGCCCGCATCAGGTCGCGATTGGCTTCGTAGATATTGAATGTAGGGTCAAGGGTAAAATCCAGTTCACGCAATTCATTCATCACTTTATTCCAGTGGTCGCTGAAGGGAGGCGCTGCCTGCTTCCATAATTTACCAGCTTCTTCAAAACGATGTTGCTCATTCGCATAATTATAGGTAAGCGGGTAATTCTGAATTGTTTTATCGGTGAACAATGCTTCCGGCAATCCATACCAATGCTCCATTGATGTCAATCCTGCTCTTGCGCTGTTGAGTACATTCCACCGCGCCACATCCAGTTGCGCATGGTGGCAGGCCGAACGAAGACCCAGTTTTTTATTTTCTTCCAGCGCGGCTTTCATGATCTCGGGTGGCGCACCGAAAAATTTTATCCCGTCCGCACCCTTCTTTGCATTTTCTCTAACCCAGGCAATCGCCTGTTCGGCAGTAGTGACCGGTTCTTTACTTCCCTGCCCGAAAGCCGTGTACGCAAAAATGCGGGGAGCCGTGATAAGATTCTGCTGGCTTTTTTGCTTCTGATCCAGTACCCAATCCAACCCGTTACCCGCTGAGGGATCACGGATCGTGGTAATACCATGCGCCATCCATAATTTAAAAACATATTCGGCTGCTGTTCCCTGCTCCGTGCCGCCGATATGACCATGCATATCTACAAACCCTGGTAGCAGGTACATGCCTTCACAATTCAATTCCTTTCCGCCTTCCATAAGTTTGGGGCGCCTCGCTGTATTGATGGGCACACCGGGTGAACCAACGATACTGACTTGTTTGATCCGGTTCTTTTCTATTACAATATCCACGGGGCCAACAGGCGGAGAGCCGGTTCCATTGACAAGCGTAACACCCCGGATGATGAGCTGATTCCAGGGACCTTCCCCATCTTTGACCTCGGGTGCTTTTTTTATTTGAGAAAAAATGAGTAGAGGGACAAGCAAAATCGTAACTAACAGAGTCATTCTCATGAGCTGGCTTTTGGGCCAATAAGTTAATGAAAACTAATGGTTCGGGTTCAATTAATGGTTGAGATCATAATTCAATTTTGCTCCCAGGCCCATTAACCCCAGAGTGATTACCATTAATAACGCTGTGAATATCTTATCAGACCTTTTAACCTAAACAAGTGTCAGACGCTCCTTTGGAGACGTCAGACACCTATTCAACCGACCAGCTCATATCCCCGCTTTTCTCGTCTTTTATCGTGATCCCCAATGCCGCCAGTTGGTTCCGTATTTTATCAGAAGCAGCAAAATCCTTTTTCTCTTTTGCTTCTTTCCGGATATCGATCAGCAACTGCATTACACCCTGCAACTTCGAGTTGTCCGCTTCACTGATCCCCTTTAAACCCAGGATATCCTCTATCCAGGTCTTTAGTTTGGAACGCAGCAGGTCAAATGTTTCTTTTGATAATGCAGAGACAGGTATGGTTTTATCTTTCATTGAATTGATCACAGGTACAATTTCGAACATATTGGCCAGCACTTTCGCGGTACTAAAGTCATCGTTCATGAACTCATCGAACTCAACCAGTAATTTTTTAATTTTTGAGTCCAGTTCAATATCGACTCCTGGCTCCTGACTCCCGACTCCTAACTTTCCTAAATTCTCATACGCATCCCACAACCGCTTCAATCCTTTTTCAGAAGCTATCAGTGCTTCATTGCCAAAATCAAGCGTACTCCGGTAATGGGTCTGTAAAATAAAGAACCGGATCACCATTGGGTGATAGGCTTTTCCTTCCAGTACCGGGTGTGTACCACTGAACATTTCTGTCAGCTTTACCTGGTTATTATAGCTCTTCCCCATCTTCCGGCCGTTGATGGTGATCATATT
>JANOHQ010000284.1:0-32447 GCA_031406595.1 Chitinophagaceae bacterium | reverse complement strand
GCCAGCGAAAGGATGATGCGGAACCTTGGCCGGAATTACTGGGATGAGAATGAAGCGATCTCCGTGATCCCGCCTACTATTGAAGTATTCAGTAAAAATGGTTGTGTAAATGCATCCAGGAGCGAAGTATTGTTGGTTAATGCTCCCAATAATCCGTATATCTTCTGCATTTTTACCAAGAACAATAAGGATGTGAGCTGGAAACATGAGAACGAGGCGTGGACAATGGCGAGGAAGATTTCTGCTTTGTTATGGGATTATTTTGGCAAATAAGATGAGTATCATGCGTGTAAAAATAACACTCTTTTCCATCCTGTTCCTTATTGCATGCAGTCGAAACATGAACAGGCTTACTATCTTATTTGACAGGGTCGATCATCTTGAAGTGGGGTCGGAAGTTAAAATATATGGGGTTATTGTTGGTAAAGTAACAGATCTTGATCTTGTGGATAGTGGTGTTTTGGTCAAGCTTAGCATAAAAAAGGAAAGTAAGATACCTGTGGGGTCGGTATTTACAATCGAGAGGTCGTTAATTGGGTCAGCCTCCATTATAGTTCAGCCCTCAACGCAAACAGCTTTCCTGACTGCATCAGATACAGCCATCGGCAAGTATTCGGAGAAAAAATTATTAGATGAGTTTGTTGCCGATTCTGCGCGAAAAGAAAAAATCAGGGTAGCGATAGAAAAGATTTCGTCCGGCTTAAGGGATCTTATTGATCCAGTAAAGGATAGCGTTAAATAGGAAGCATTATTTAAACAACTGGTACACGATCCAGCTCATCACATAAGCCAACCCCGTCATATAGATCAACTGTATCACCGGCCATTTCCAGGTTTTTGTCTCTCTTTTTACCACTGCCAGTGTACTCATACACTGCATGGCAAAAACATAAAAGATCATCAGTGAGAGCCCGGAGGCAAGGTTGAAAACAGGCGTTCCATCGGGCTTTACAGCGGCTTTCATCTTTTCTTTTAATAATAAAGCGCCTTCATCATCCTCACCCACACTGTAGATGGTGGCCATCGTGCCGACGAAAACCTCTCTTGCCGCAAAAGAGGTGATCAGGGCGATCCCGATCTTCCAGTCATAACCCAGTGGTTTAATAGCCGGTTCAATGGCCTTGCCGAGTATACCCGCATAAGAGTTTTCCAGTTTGGCTGTCTTGTATTCTTTTTTCAATTCCATAGAATCGGCGCCGGGTAACGATATGGCCTGTTCATATTTAGCGGTTATCCGTTCCATCCTGTTGCCCGGGCCAAAAGAACAAAGTGCCCAGAGTACCAGGCTGATGATCATGATCACTTTACCCGCATCCATCACAAATATCCTTGCCTTGCTGATCATAGTGGGCAGTACATTCCCCCATCTTGGTGAACGGTAAGTGGGCAGCTCAAGAATAAAAAAACTTTTCTCTTTTATATGGATGAACCATTTGGCAATCCAGGAAACGATCAATGCCATCACTAACCCGAGCAGGTACAATCCCATCATCACCAATCCCTGCACGCCAAGAAAACCCAATAAGTATGTTTTAGGGATCACCAGCCCGATAAGAATAGTATACACGGGTAATCTCGCCGAACAACTCATCAGTGGCGTGATCAGGATCGTAAGTAATCTTTCTTTCTTGTTCTCAATATTCCTGGCGCTCATGATCGCCGGGACCGCGCAGGCAAACCCACTGATCATGGGCATTACACTTTTCCCGTTCAGCCCAACGCTTCGCATCAGCCGGTCGGAGAGAAAGCTGATACGGGCCATATAGCCGGTGTCTTCCAGCAATGTGATGAGCCCGAACAGGATCATGATCTGCGGTACAAACATCAAAATGCCGCTAAGGCCTGCGATCACTCCATTGATCAGCAGATCGGTCCATCGATTATCCGGTAACGATAAAGAAAGTGAGTGACTGAGTTCCGCAAAGCCCCATTCGATCCAGTCCATCGGGAATTGCGCCAGCCAGAAAACACTTTGAAACAGCAGAAACAAAACACCCAGGAGGATCAGGTAGCCCCAGACACGATGCAGGAGAAGATTATCGAGCTTCTCCGTGAACAATGATTTCTGTAATGGATCGGGTGCAGACACAGTCTGCTGCATGATATGACGGATATGGCTGTACCGTTGCAGGATCTCTTCCGCCTGGGTGCGGGTGCGATTAAAATGGGTATCCCGCTCAATATCTTCTAAGGCTTGCTGCTGTGCAGGATCCAGGTCAAAATGCTCATGGTTAATAAGATAATGGATCGCCGTATAATCACTTAAATGCGGGAATTTTTCCTTTACCGCGGAAACCGGTGCCAGGGCCAGTGCTTTGTTGTCAATAAAATCTCTGACCGGGGTTTGATATAAATGTTGAGCGGTTTGTTCGATCGCTTTTTTCAATTGCGGGATGCCTTTGTTCTTTCTTGGATTGACAGCGACCACCGGAACACCCAACTCCCGTTCCAATGCGGGGATATCGATCTTAATGCCTTTTCGTTTTGCCATGTCCATCATGGTCAGGGCGATCACGACCGGTACTTTCAGATCGATGATCTGCGAACAAAAAAGAAGATTCCGCTTCAGGTTACTCGCATCCGCTACCGCAACAATTACATCTGCCTTTAGCTCTTTGTCCTGGTTGAGCAATACTTTATAGCTTACCCATTCATCTTCCCGTCCCGGGTACAGGCTATAGGTTCCGGGCAGATCGATCACTTGGGCAGTCTCTGTAGCAGATAAAGAGGTGGAGCCGGTTTTTTTATCAACCGTTACACCAGGAAAATTTCCCACTTGCTGACTTAAACCGGTCAGGCAGTTGAAAAGGGAGCTTTTCCCGCTGTTGGGATTACCTACAAGTGCAATATGCAAGCGATCTTTTTTCACAATAGTAAAGTCTGCAAATGTAGAGTGGTAAAGGCAAACAGCCTTACGAATTGCGATTTTTAACCGGCCCTACCGGGAGAAAAACGGGATTGAACCGGGCCAGGGCGATCGCATGTCATTTTAACATCAAATCAGCGTTCTTTATTTGTATTGGTCCGGGGACAGAACATAACTTTGCCGGATAACCCTGATTATGCAAGCCAAGTTCCTAAAACTTCTTTTTTTTACGCTATTACTTGCCGCATGCTCTTCACAAAAGCAGGTCGCAAAAACAGGTACGGAGAATACAGAAAGCCTCAGCTATCTTAAAACTCATATCGAATATCTTTCCGATGACAAGCTGGAAGGAAGAAGGACCGGCACGCCGGGCGAGGAGCTGGCCATGCGCTATATCAGCGACCAATTCAAAAAGATCGGACTGACACCGAAAGGAACAGAGTACTACCCGCAATCATTCCTGGTCAATGATGGCAAGAAAATAGATGCTATCACTGAATTGACAATCAATGGCAGTACGCTGGAGGCCGGCAAAGATTTTTTTCCATTTCCATTCAGTCCCGATCAGTCGATCGAAGCATTGACTTCTGTTGCTATCCAGGAAGTGGGGATGCCCTGGTTCTTTGATCTGAAAGATGTGCTGGAAGAAAATAAAAGCAACCCTCATTTTGACCTCGTCAATTATATCCGTACGAATTATAAAGGCATTCAGGACCGGGGTGCTGTCGCAATGGTATTTTATAATAGCTCTTCGATCGATGATAAGCTGGTCTTTGATCCAAAAGACAAATCAGAGAAACTGGTGCTGCCGGCGATCTATGTATCAAAAGAGGCTGCAGCAAAATATTTTTCTGACAGATCGGCGACCCTGAAATTCAAATTGAGAACAGGGATCAGTGAAAAGAACCGGCAGGGTCATAATGTGATCGGCTATATCGACAACCGGGCTGCTACTACCGTGATCCTCGGCGCCCACTATGATCACCTGGGTTATGGAGAAGATGGCAACTCGATGATCAGGACCGGCGAAAAAAATATTCATAATGGCGCGGACGATAATGCCAGCGGTACAGCGGCATTGATCGAACTGGCCAGACAGTTGAAAGCATCGAACGCTACCAATAATAATTACCTGTTCATCGCTTTCTCCGGAGAAGAGTTGGGATTATTCGGATCAAAATATTTCACAGAGCATCCAACGATCGATCTTAGCACGGTCAATTACATGATCAATATGGATATGGTGGGAAGACTGAACGACAGCACCAGAGTGTTGACCATCGGCGGTTTTGGTACATCGCCTGAATGGGCGAATGTGATCAGTAAAGAATATTTCGCTACACCGAATGCGGTAAAGAAGACCGACCCTTCGTTGGTGATCAGGATCGACAGCAGTGGCACAGGCCCCAGTGATCACACTTCCTTTTACCGGAAAGACATCCCGGTATTATTTTATTTCACCGGGCTACATACAGATTATCACAAACCCTCCGACGACGCGGATAAGATCAATTACAACGGCGAACTGGTGATCATCCGGCATATCAAAAATCTAGTCGAATCTCTGGATGACAAAGAAAAGCTGGTCTTTACCAAAACAAGGGAAACGCAGACCACCAGCTCCGCAAGATTCAGTGTGTCCATGGGGATCATGCCCGACTATACTTTTTCCGGAACAGGTGTAAGGGCCGACGGGGTAAGCGATGGAAAGCCGGCGCAAAAAGCAGGATTAAAAACGGGGGATATCATTATACAACTGGGAGATAACACGATCTCTTCGCTGGAGAATTATATGCAGGCGCTGGGAAAATTTAAGAAGGGAGAAAAGGCCAAAGTGAAATTCAAAAGAGGAAATGAAACGCTGGAAGCGGTTGTTGAATTTTAATACCGATACGGTATCTGTAATAGCCCAATTTTCGCCAGGCTCAATTGCCCTAACAGCTACTCTATCGGCATTATACCCAAAGCCGTTGGGTAAATTGCAGATATGATTGGTATAAGTTGTAATTTGTATCATTGAACTTTCTATGGCAGACCGCAGCACCAAACTTGTCCTGGATACCCGGGGACTGACCGATGGTTTTTTTGACGACACCCGGCTGTTGGGTATCATGGCCCCTGTAAAAGATTACCAGTTTTGCTGGCACCTCAACAGCGTTATCGGTCTTGACTTCCGCATCAACAACGACCTCGAGATACAGCTTACCAAGAAAAAACGAAATTATTTTTTTACGGTCTACGAGTATTGCGAGCCCACCCGTTTCTTAGCGCATTATGTTTACAATAATCAGTTTGATGGCGAATACCTGTTGCCCGAATTCAGGCACCTCGACTTTTTGTGGTTGATGAAGGGTGATGAAGTGAGCGATGGCTCATTGCAGGAGACGATCCAGGCGATCAAAACGATCAGCACTGTGCAACTGGTACTGGAACTGAGTAATGAAAAAATAAAGAATAAAGAACATCTTGTGTTTTAAAATAATTCTCATGTCAAATATAGAGAACAAATCCCCTTCGGGGGTCGGGGGCTGGGAAGAAAAAAATAATAAACTATACCGGAAATTCCAGTTCAAAAATTTCAGCGAAGCCTTTGCTTTTATGACAAGGGTGGCGATGGAAGCAGAAAAAATGGATCATCATCCTTTGTGGACCAATGTGTACAATACCGTGGAGGTCTGGTTGAATACACATGATGCCGGAGATATTGTTACGGAGAAGGATAAGAAACTTGCTTTGAAGATTGATGCGATTTTAAATGAGAAATAAAAAATGTAATTTTAGGGATGACACAAATAGTTATTTCCATACCGGACGAAAAAGTAAAGACATTTTTAAGCTTTATCAATGACCTTAAATATGTAAAGGTAGAAGACCCGGAGTATTCGATGCCATCCTGGCAAAAAAAAGAAGTGAGAAAACGTCTTAAAAGCATTGCTGCAAATCCATCCCAGTTGCTTTCATCTAAAGAATCTCTTCGTCATTTGAAGTCACTTCGTGTATGATCAAGGCACCTGTATTTTTTTCCCGAAGGGCAATTAATGATATAGAAGAAGCCGTTGAATACTACAATGAGTTGTCGCACGGATTGGGTAATAAATTTCTTACAGATTTTAATGTTACATACAAAGCCATTGAACTAAATCCTTTTTTTGCATCTGTAAAGTATGATGACATCAGGTGTGCTGCATTCAGGCGATTTCCTTTTTCCGTTCATTACACTGTGAATAAGAAACAAGAATAGTTACAATAATTGCTGTTTTCAACACCTGGAAAACTCCCTTTTGGTAAACAATGCCTATCGCCTCTACCATATTAATGGTTCGCCCTGCCGCATTTGGATTTAATGCGCAAACAGCAGCGAATAACTATTTTCAATCGAACCCGGCGATCGCAAAAGAAGAATTACAAAAAAAAGCATTGACGGAATTTGACCTGATGGTGGAAACTTTACGCAGCCGGGATATTGATGTATTGGTGATTGAAGACACAAAACAGCCATCCAAACCCGATGCGCTATTTCCCAATAATTGGCTCAGCACTTCCCCGGATGGAATTGTCTCGGTCTTTCCCATGTTCGCACCCAACAGGCGTATCGAGAAAAGAGAAGAGATTTTGAAACAGATCGCTGCTGAATTTGTGGTAAAGGATCTGCAGGACTGGAGTGAGTATGAAGTGGAAGGAGGATTCCTGGAGGGCACGGGAAGTATGATCATCGATCACGAGAATAAGATGATCTATGCCTGTGCCTCGGAAAGAACAAGCCCCGCAGTGCTGGAGAAATATGCGGCCACCAATGGTTTCCAGGCCATCGTTTTCCTGGCTACCGACCAGGAGGGCCGGCCCATTTACCATACCAATGTGATGATGACCCTGGGCGAAGGCTTTGCGGTACTCTGCGAAGAAGCCATTGAAGAAGAATGGGAGCTGATCGCTATCCGCCAGTTACTGGAGTCAACGGATCACAGCATCATTGCTATTACCCGTGAACAGATGAATTGCTTTGCGGGGAATATGTTACAGGTAAAAGCCTCGGGAGGAGAGAAATTCCTGGTGATGAGCCAGGCCGCTTATAACTGCTTACGAAAAGAACAGAAGGAGATGCTGGAAGCTTATTCCACTTTATTGCCCATTGCAGTGCCAACTATTGAAGAAGTGGAGGGAGGAAGTGTGAGGTGTATGATGGCGGAGGTTTTCCTCAGGAGAAAGACCCCGTAAACAAGGGTTACAACCCGTCATCAAATTGTAGCTTTTCTTCTGCTGATTTCTTTACCGTTTTACCAAAGTGTTCTATGGAAGGAATATTCTTCAATATATCGCTGACAGTGCCACTTTGCGCCATAATATCCTGGGAAGCATTATACACTTTTCCGGTTTATGCTGTTGTTCAGTAAGGATCACGGGGCGGTAACCACCACATCGTTCATGTTTGTTATGGCGCGGCTAAGCTCTATAATACCCGGGTTTTGTTTTTGCTGGTCAATGGTGATCGTACTGTTAGTATTTTCAAAGCCGGTAAAACTGGATCGCAGGATATAAATTCCCGCGAAGATTCCGGAAAAAATAAATTTCCCTTTTTTATCGGAGACGGTTGTACTTACTATTCCGCTGTCGGTCTGCCACAGGAGTTGCACGGTAGCAAACTCTACAGGTTGGCCGGAAGACTTGTCTATAACAATCCCGGCACCAACATTATTCTTTGCCTGGGAAAAAAGATGAGTTGAAAGCAGCAGCACAAATGATATTAAAAAAATTTGCTTACTAAATAGCAAAATTGAGTTAGTGTGAATATGCTACCAGTAAATTACAATTTTATTTCCGTCAGGGATTATTCCTGGGATAAATAAAAAGTATTGGCGCGGACAATACTGCTGAACCAAAAACGCCGATAGCACCTTTTATTTGCGTTGTAAGAAATACCGGTTCAACGAACGGGTTTTGAATGGCCTGTAGCTGTTCATCCAGCTCTTTGTAAAAGGCAGCGGAATTTTTATCTAACGACTGAATAAAAACCCAGCCGCTGTCATTTCTCTTGTATTCATATGCCACCTCCACCGACATGGTTATTTTCTGGCCGTTGGCATTTTCATCAGAAAAAACAATGCGGCCAATATCTTTTACCGGAAACTTTTCAGCCGGACCAGACACACAGGTATTAACAAATTTATCCAGCACGTGAGCGTGATGTCTTGAAGTGTCGATCATCCGGTTCATTTGAAAACGATAAAAATCCCGCGTACCCGGGTTGTCGGTAATAGTAATGATCACTCCGTCATGTCCGCCGTAAATATCGTAGAAAGCCGGGGTGTATTTAATGGAATCAATTGTGACAGCCATTTGGCTGATAGTAGTACTGGCTGAATAGGTCTTGCCTTCATAGCTAACTTCCAGCGTGTATGTTTTCCCCTGTTCAGCAGCAATACTGCCACTGTAAAAAGGTTCCCAACGGCAACGAAACTTATTGAAAGTGGAATCAGGAGTAAGCAGGTCTACGGTTGTGCCGCTGGTGATCTTTACAACGGCACCTCTTGCAAAAACCTGTTGGGGTAAAACCTTTGAACTGAAAAATGGATTGCTTTTACTGATATATACCTGCGGTGTTTTTCCGGGATACAGCATTCCTTCTATAAACAACTGGCTGAGATGGCCGGGTGTAAGACTGACCGTTATATCTTTTTTGCAGGCGCTGAGGGAAAAAGTGGCAACCACAGCCAGTAAGATCATTTTGTTACTCATTGTATTAAAATTTAAAATTGAATGATACACCCGGAATGATGGGAAGCAGCGATACCTGTCTGGCTGTTGGGGCGGATGTTAATGCGTTAATTTCGAAATAAACAAAATAGGGATTTAGCCGGCTGTACGAATTGTAAAGACCAAAAACCCATTCTCTTTCATATTTCTTCCCGAATAGTTTGACCATTTTCTTATTCGAAGCCGACAGGTCCAGCCGGTGATAGGAGGCAAGCCGGTAATTATTTCTTCCTTCATATACATAATAATTGCCTTCAAATATTGTCCCGGAATTGATGGTGCTTACCCTGCCAGTGGGAGCCGTGAATGCCGCACCGGTTGAAAAAACAAATACAGTGCTGAATGTCCAGGTTTTGGTAAACTGGTAACTGGCTGTAATGGCCAGGTTATGGCGACGGTCATACCTGAACGGAAATTTTTTCCCAAAGTTCAGGTCCTTGAATTGCTGGGTGCTTTTTGATAAAGTATAGGAGATCCAGCCGGTAAGTTTGCCGGTATTCTTTTTCATCAAAAATTCTGCGCCATAACTTTCTCCGCTACCAGACACAACCAGGCTATCAAGATTCACATTTACTCTCAGTTGTTTCCCTTCGCCGAATAAAACCTGGTTGTCCATCTTCTTGTAATAGATCTCCATACTTGTCTCAAACTCATTGTCTTTGAAATTTTGAAAATAGCCCAAAGCATATTGTACCGCGGATTGTGGCTTTGTTTTAGCACTTGATGGAACCCAGATATCGGTTGGCAAACCAGCCGTAGAGTTGGGAATCAGGTGAAGAAACTGGTTCATCCGGGTATAGGAAGCTTTGATCGAGGAAACAGCGCTGACAGATAATTTTGCAGTGATACGTGGCTCTATAAAAGAGTATGTTTTGCCAGAAGCCGTATAGACCGGAATCCTTATACCATAATTTATGCTGAATTTTTCTGAGGCATCGAACTCATCCCCTATATACAATGCCATTTCAGTGGAGTAAAGTTTGTTGACGCTGTCTTTGTTGATAGTAACACGGTTACCGCGCCTGGGTATTGAGGCAGAAAAAGATGCTGGCGCTAATTGATGCCGGGTGACAATGAAACCAGTTTTTATTTTATGTTTGGTATTGGGGGTCAGGCTGAGATCTGTTTTTACAGTCAGGTCTTTCACTGCTGTATAAAGCAGCGAGTAAAAATTATTCTGTGATGTAGAGAGGGCCAGGCTATAATCATTGTAAATTAGAGAGGTATTAGAAAAGATCTTAGCTCCGAAAATGTGGTTCCAGCGGAGCGTGCCAGTACTGTTTCCAAAATCGGTGGTATAGTTCAGACTGTTTGCATTGTTATAGGCTGCGTTATCATTCCCCTTAAAAAAACTCAGGAATACGTGATCTCTTTTCCCGAGCTCAAAATTCATTTTAGCATTCACATCATAAAATTTATAGGAAGTGTTTTTCGTAGAACCGGAGCCCAGGGCTCTTAAGAGCAGGTCGATATGACTTCTCCTTGCGGAAACGATAAACGAGGATCTGTTTTTTTGAATAGGCCCCTGGACAGTGATATTATTGGAAATCAGGCCGATTCCCCCCTCTGTCTGGTATCTTTTCTTGTTGCCTTCCTTCATGGTGATGTTCAAAACAGAACTGAGCCGGCCACCATATTCCGCCGGGAAACCCCCTTTGATCAATTGCACATTATTTATTGCATTTACATTGAATGTGCTGAACAGGCCAAACAGGTGATTGGGGTTATATACTGTGGCTTCATCCAGTTGTACCAGGTTTTGGTCAAGGTTGCCACCCCGTACATAGAACCCGGTAGTTCCTTCCTGCCCACCTTGTACGCCGGGCAGTAACTGGATGATCTTCATAAGATCTCTTTCGCCGAGCAACGCAGGTAAATTTTTTATAGCCCTGAGGGGGACATCGATCACCCCCATCTGTGCTTTTTGCACATTGCGGTCATTCTTGCCGGCAGTGATCACTACTTCACCCAAAACACCCGCGGAGCTTTCAAGCAAAACATCTAGTTGTACATCTTCTTTCGCCACCAATTTTTTTGCCTGTATGAGGTAGCTGCTATAAGAAATTAGGATCTCCACCGTATCTGTTGCTGTTACCGTCAATGAAAAAAAACCATACTGGTTAGTGGTTGTACCGGTTTTTGAATTGGCGTGATACACCGAGGCCCCGATAAGTACTTCTTTTGAAGCCGCATCTTTTATATGTCCGCTGATGGTGATCCTTTGTGCGGAAGAAACGATGGAGCATAAACCAGCTGCTATGAATAGTAGTACTACTTTCATAAATAAAATATTTTGTTTAAAACTCTTAAAATAGCTCACCGGGTACCGGTGAGCTTTGTAACCAATAAACCTATCCTGCTTTTGAAACACGCTACAAGAAGCGCTATTCAATTATTAGACAACAGGTGCGGGAAATTTGGTTGGGTGGCTGATGAAATTGTTATCAGAATTTAATTGTCAGCCCTGCACCTATAGAGAAACTATGGGGGAAGGTTTCAACAACATTGTTTTTTGTAATGGGAGAAATGGCATGGCGATAAACAGGCCGAATACTCAACGATAGTTTTTTAGTAAGATCATACTTCACTTCTGCATCAGCCACAAAAGACCAATAAAATGGTTTGGTGCCGTTGAGTTTCCTGACAACAACAATTTCCCGGTTAAATGGATCTTCTATATCTACTTCCAGGTTTGCTTTGGTAATAAAATTTGCTTCGATACCGGCACCTGGTGTAAACGAAATTTTCTTATGGGATACCCTGTATTTAACTGCGAGCGGAATAGTGATATTCTTTATAGTATGCTTGGCTTCTGCCGTGGTCAGGCTGTCGCCAACGGCTGGTTGCGGCCCAAAATTCGGTTTGAAAAAGGCATAGCCGGACGAAGTAATGTATTTGTATGCCACATCACCGGTAGGATCAGTAAACGCATATGTTTTCTGCGGCTTCATACCAATAGCACTGCTGGAATAGATAACCCCCGATTGCAAACCAATCCTGGAAGTCAGTTGCCGTGTCATCAAAAGCCCTGCAGAGAAGGAAGGCTCGTGTGCTTCCCTGAATTTGATACCTTTTACCGCCGTAGGCTCGTCGCTGTCAAGTTTGTACCCCGCCTGGTCATAAGAACCAAAAGCGGTGACCATCCAGAAAGGGTTGAATGATCTTAGTTTTATCTTTTTTATATCATTGGCCCTGTCGGCAGTTAAAGGAGCATTACGGGGGGTCACCGGCTGAAGCAATGAGATCTTTTTAACAAAAGATTGCTCTGTGTTACACACACTGGTTCTTTGATCTAACGCTTCGATCCGCTGCTGGAGAAGGAGCCAGTTGCTGTCACCCACTGACGCAACGATCATTTTCCTGTCCGGCTGTGATGGGCTGGTTGACTGGTGGGTAAATGGGAAGAAAGGCCTGTTCTGGCGGGAAATCTTTTGCCCGGTAATCCTGTCGGCGACAAATGAATTCACTGGCTCAGGGGTATCAGATTGCCGGCTGGGTTGATCTTCGGTATTGTTTTTTTGAGCAACTGTTTTATCGGAAGTTGTATTATCATTCCTTGAATTAGCCGGGTTATTATCATCCTTACCTGAAGCCGAAGTCTTTACGGCATAATTACCATCCCGCTTTTTAATGATCCCCGATTCGTACAATACAAAACCGGTTAACAGCAGCAAAAGGAGAAGGGCAGTTCTTTTCCAGATGATAAATCTTTTCTTATATTTTTCAGCATCCTGCTTATCAAGCACGGCATCCAGGCTTTCCTTCACCTCCGGGGATGGGGTATCTTTATACTCTTCTAATGCGGACCGGAATAACTCATCAATATCGTGTAGATCTCTGTTCATGCTTTGCTGATTATAGATGAACTAACTTTTTTTTTACTGTCAATGCTTTTTGCAACAATACCCTGGCGTCTGAAAGGTTAGATTTGGACGTGCCCTCTGATATGCCAAGCGCTTCAGCAATTTCCCTGTGTTTATATCCTTCAAAAACATGAAGGTTGAAAACAATCCGGTAACCGGGCGGTAGGGCCTGGACCAATGATAATAGCTCTTTTGCGTCCAGGTTGGAAGCAAGATCTGTTTGATCTGGAGTATCATAGCCGGAACTTTCCAGCCGTACAACAGGCTGTAATTGTGATTTGTTCCGGTAGCGGAATAAGGCACAGTTCACCATTATTCTCCGGATCCACCCTTCGAAAGAACCGCTTCCTTTAAACGTATTGATATAGGAAAAAACCCGTAAAAAACCTTCCTGTAACACTTCCTCTGCCTCCTCCCTGTTCCTTGCATATCGCAAACAGACCCCCAGCATTTTGGGAGCAAACAGGTGATAGAGCTTAGTTTGAAACGCCCTGTCGCCTGCAATACAGCCTTTTATGAGAATCTGTTCGAACTCGGACAAGTGGTTGGTTTTGCCTGTATAGATATACAGGAATGAAAAAATGGTTGGGTCTCCGGAAAAATCTATGGTTCAATAAAGCCGGGAATAAAAAAGCCCCGGGGATAGACAGTAAGTAAAGGTAAAACGAAGGGCTTTGGAAAATATTGGTGTAACAGGCAGATAAGGAAGCGGGCTTTTTAGAAAGGGGCGGGTCTGCCGGGTATGATGGCGGAAGTGTTTATGAAAAAGAAATAATGTGCTTACCAAATCATTTGACGGGCCAGGTCATCGGGGCAATTAACTATAACCGCACTATCAGACTGCAGGTACTCCGTTTTTTTCTCCCGGATAATTTCAAGTGCAAGACCATTTAGTACATCCTGGTTTTTCGGATGATCGATATGAAAAGAAAAGGGATCGTCATCTTCGAAACAGAACCTTCCAATCATCACTTTCCCGTCCTGAATCAGTAAGACAGGTGTTCCAGATAAAATCGTTGGCTCAGTTCTGCCATCCCCAAATACTTTTACGCGGATCAAATCTTCCATTTTATGATGTTTGCATATGTTTAATGAGCACTGTTTTTTCTTCTTTAACCATGAAACGTCCTATATCCGAGGCTGCGATGTCAAATTTTTTCAACAAAGCTTCTATCTCCGCAATGGTTTCTTCACCAATAGAGAAAAGCAATCCCCCATTCGTTTGTGGATCGGGTAACAACGTAAAAGCTTCCATTACATTCACTCCTTTTTCAAATTTTACTTTATCACTATAACTGCTCCAGTTTCTTGTTGTCGCATCGGGGAAAATTCGCTGAGCGATATAGTCTTTCACACCCGCAGCAATGGGGATCTTGTCATAGAAGAGCTCGGCGCTGAGCCCGCTGCCTTCGGCCATTTCGATCAGATGTCCCAGCAGACCAAAGCCTGTTACATCTGTCATTGCTGTTACACCTTTTATCTTTCCGAGTTCTTCGCCGATCTTATTTAGTGTTGTCATCTGTTCGATCATCACCGGCAAATGCTCTTCTTTCAATAATCCTCTTTTTTGCGCCGTAGATAAAATGCCAACGCCCAGCGGTTTTGTCAGGAATAAATGATTACCCCCCTGTGCTGTATTGTTCTTTTTTAAATTCCCGATAGGAACTATTCCCGTTACGGCTAATCCAAAGATCGGTTCCTGTGAATCGATACTATGACCACCCGCCAATGGGATACCTGCTTCAGCGCAAATGGTTCTGCCACCTTCGATAACTTTCTGCGCCAGTTCAACAGGTAATTTTTCAACGGGCCAGCCCAGAATAGCGATCGCCATCAGCGGCTTGCCTCCCATGGCATATACATCACTGATAGAATTGGCCGCAGCGATCCTTCCAAAATCAAACGCATCATCCACGATGGGCATAAAGAAGTCAGTGGTGGAGATAAGCGCCATCCCATTCCCGATATCATAGACTGCCGCATCGTCCTTACTGTGATTGCCCACCAGCAATTTGTTGTTGTCGGGCAATACAAAACTGCTTTTTAAAATTTCGTCCAGAACCTTTGGGGCGATCTTGCAACCACAGCCGGCGCCGCGGGAATATTGTGTAAGTTTTATCGGGTCGTTTGTCATTGTGCGCCAAAGTTAATCCTTCAGCATGGCAAATATCCTGTCAACCGCGGGTTTGCGGAGACTGAAATGATTGGCATCAGCAAATTCGGTCTTGACGATGCTGAGGCCCTTGTATTTTCTTTCTGTAACTGTTTTGTAAAAACTCCGGGTGGAAAAAAGTACTTTATTCAGGAACTCAAGACCTCCTGCATAGATCATTACATCTGCGTTGAGGGAGGAATGTGTTTTAGAAAAGGATTCTTCGATCTTATCGATCTCATTATTATTGGCCCAGCAGGAAGGACTAAGGGCAAAATGCTTGTCAAAGAGTTTGTCTTCCCTGAATACGGTATAAAGGCAGAACAACCCACCGAGAGAGTGGCCGATAAAAACCCTTTGTTTTTTATTGGGTAATTTTTTTTCAGTCCGGGGGATCAGTTCATTTTTCAGAAACAGGTAGAACTTGTCTGCTTTACCAAAATTTGCCGAAGGGTTCCTGCTGATATCGGTAGGGATCAGATCGCGGTTGCGTTTATCATGCCAGTTGCCCAGGTGCCCTATGGCGATAATGATACAATTGGAAGGAACGGTGGCTGCCCAGGATTTACTTTTTCCCAACACATAATCTCCCATGCCGATCGTTCCGTCGGTCATATACACATGATAATACTTTTTGGAGGCGGTGAACCCCGCTGGCTTGCGGATCGTTATAACGTATTTGTCATTCGCCTGTGAGGAATAAAGGGTATCCGTTTCCGTTGTCTGGGTAAAGGAGGAAAAATAAGAAAGCAATAAGGGGAGGAAAAGGCCCCGTTTCTTCATGCGATCAAGTTACCGCTTTCTTCTAAACACGATCCCCGTATTTTTCTGGAAATCAGAACTAAAGCGGAGATTGTATACATCCTCACCGTCATGTACCACCAGTAAACCCGTATTCGGCGGGTATTTCCCAAGGTTTTCGGCGAACAGCACGAGAGTAAAATCTTCGTTACCGGGAGTGATATAGATCGTTTTCTTGATAGCGCTTGCTTTCAATCCTTGTTTGGACATAATCACCTGGCCATCCATATAGACACTTACTGTATCGCCATCGATCTCCCCGTTATCGTAGAGAGATAGCTCAAGACTGTCGGACTTAAAGCTAACCACCTGGGAGAACTCAGATTTTCTTCCCTCCACCGACGCAGCTTTGGACGTGATCTCGATCAGCGGTTTTTCTGGTTTTGGAATAACGGACACTGTGGTAACAGGCTCTTTTTTTACTTCCTTCTGTTGAGGCGAAGTGCTGGCGGGTACAACAGCGGTTTGTTTAACAGGATTGTTGGAGACAATATCCTGCTTTTTCGTTTCGGTAACGGGTTTCGTTGAACTGGTTACCGGATTATTTATTTTCTCAGTAGTTTTTGTCCCCGGGTTATTTTTTACAATGGGTTGATTTTGTTTCGTATTAATTTTTGCGAGAGATGGATCGGCTACCGGTTTATTTTCTGATATCGTTGAAACCGGGGAGTCGTTCTTTGTAGTTACAGGAACTTTATTGGCGGCGATAGTTTTATTGGAAGCGGGGGTTTTAATATCGACAACGCTTGATGGGATAGGCTTTGTGTCAGTCCTGGCAAGGGCTCCTTCAGGTTTTTTTACAATAACAGGATCCCAGTCAGGGATTTTATTTTCCGCGATGGTCTTTGTGGTAGCAGCGGGTGTAATATTCACAGAGTTGGTGGCGATGGGTTTAGTTTCTGTCCTGGGCAGATCAAGCTCTGTTTTCTTTATGCCTGTGATCTCTTCTTCGGGGACCGGCTTTGTATCCGCCCTGTCGAGATTTGGTTTCGATGTGCTTACCGCTACATCGCTGTTGATTGACAAGGATTGGGTTTTACCCGGATAGACAGGATCTATTTTCTCCGGCTTTACCAGTTTTACAACAGGTGCTCCTTCTTTACGGTCTTTGTAAAAAACCACATCATTGGCTAGCTTCAATTCTTCGAGGTGAGGAAATATTTTAGAAGCGGTCAGGTCTTTTTCTTCTGCAAGAGTTACTTTGCCGGTAACAGCATAATATTTTTTTGTGGCATTTGTTTTCCAGGTACCGTCAAGATACCAGGCGCTGTCAGTTTGATTTCTCCGGAAGATGCTTGTGACTTTTACTCCTTTTTCGAGCTTCCCGCGGAAATTATACGCCACGATCTCTTCATCCGTTACTTCACAAATATCTCCTTCTCCGGAAGGAGTCCCGGGGACGATAGTTCCTTTCACTCTTTTTACGACATAGTACAGGGTATCATCGACAATAAATTCACTACGGGAATAGCCATACACTTTGCCTTTGTACTCGGTCAGCGCAATTTCGAAGGATTGATCTTTCCTGACCGTGCTGCTATCAAAGTTGAAGGCACCTGTCCAGAGACCGGTCAATGTCTGTCCAAAAAAGAATAGGGGAGAAAGTAAAAAGAGGATGCTTAATCTAAGTTTTTTCGGGCTGAAGGCGGAGGGCCTTTGATCTGGCAATAAGTTGGTCGGCATTTTCAGGGGTTATGGATTTACACTCGATCGTATATAATAACGAATTTACGGCTTCCCGATTGTGTAAAGCCTTGAAATAAAACTTGTCATAGTATTTGAGCAAAATGTCGAAACTTTCGGTGATTTTGCCCTCTTTTAGCAGTAAAACAGCCGTTTTTGCGTTCAAATGGCCCAATTTCACAGAAATTCGGTTGATGGCATCCGCCACTCTTTCATGGTCCAGGACCCCGTATTCCTGTACAATTTTAGCCAGCCTTTCTTCAAAAGGAATATCCAGGAACCAGACGGGAGACCGGCGCATATTTTTCCAGAGCTCATGAGGAATATTTACCAGGCCAATTCGCTGGGATTCGTCCTCAAGCCAGAACCCCCTGCCTTCTAAAAGCAGATGCCCGGCGCTCAAAGAGCGCAGTTCCATTGCCAGCAGGTTCTCAAACATTTCCTGGGCTGGTTGCGCGGGAAGGCCGATACTGCCAAATGCTGAACCCCTGTGAACGGCGAGCGCTTCAAGATCGATCACGGGCTCGCCTTTCTCTTTCAATTGTTTTAATAATCCTGTTTTTCCTGACCCGGTATAACCTCCCAGGATATTGAGACGGAAAGGCATATTAAACGTATCTAAAACATAGTTCCGGAATTTCTTATAACCACCCACCAGTGTATACACTTTAAAACCATACAGGTCAAGTAGCCAGGATACAGCACCGCTGCGCATGCCACCGCGCCAGCAGTAGACGAGAATGAGTCGGGAGTCGGAAGTCGGGAGTCCGGATCCGGCCACTGCGGGTACTTCATTGCCTATTGCTAATTGCCTCTGAGCGACAGTCGAAGAGTTGCCAGTTATTCCCTCGACATCTTCCACCATCTTCTTCATCTTCGGCCCAAAAAAATCCAATCCCAATTTTATCGCCGCTTCCCGGCTTTGCTGTTTGTAGGCAGTACCCACGATCTTTCTTTCTTCGTCAGTGAACAGGGGTAAAGAATTCACACCAGGGATATGTGCATGCTTGTATTCGGCAGGACTACGAACATCGATCACGGGATGATGTTTAGCCAGCTCCAGGAATTGTTCGATATGTATTTTCTCAGTGGCCACGAATGACACAAAAAATCATGAACGGGTATATTGCCTTCGGCAACGACTTCTACCCGTGAAATTAGGGTGATTCGTTCGCTGAAAGAAAAAAGCCATCCCGGAGGAACGGCTTTGTATTAATTTTCAAATTATCTGGTTAGCACACCTGCCTGTCGGCAGACAAGTTTTCACATTTGTATTACCGGTTCATACTCGCCAGGAACTCTTCATTGCTCTTGGTTCCTTTCATCCTGTTCTGCAGTTCACGCATCGCTTCTTCCGCATTCATATCGGTAAGAAATACACGGAGCAGGTTCATGCGTTGCAATACGTCCCTGTCAAGCAGGAGATCATCACGTCTTGTAGAAGAGGCCACCAGATCAATCGCAGGATATACACGTTTGTTGGCCAAACGGCGATCCAGCTGCAATTCCATGTTACCGGTTCCCTTGAATTCCTCGAAGATCACTTCATCCATTTTACTTCCGGTATCAACAAGGGCTGTTGCAATAATAGTTAAGGAGCCACCATGTTCTATTTTACGGGCCGCTCCAAAGAACTGTTTAGGCTTTTGCATGGCATTCGCTTCCACACCACCCGACAACACTTTACCGCTTGAAGGAGCTACCGTATTATGTGCACGGGCAAGGCGGGTTATGGAATCCAGCAGGATCACCACATCGTGCCCACACTCTACCAGGCGTTTTGCTTTTTGTAATGCGATCGTAGAAACCTTTACATGTTTTTCAGCTGGTTCATCAAAAGTAGAAGCGATCACTTCTCCTTTGATACTTCTTTCCATATCCGTCACCTCTTCCGGACGCTCATCCACCAGCACTACCATCAGGTAACATTCCGGGTGATTGGCCGCAATAGCATTCGCCACCGCTTTCAATAACATGGTCTTACCCGTCTTCGGTTGTGCCACGATCAATCCCCGCTGACCCTTACCTATCGGGGTGAACAGGTCCATGATACGGGTGGAATAATCGGAAGGAGTGGTGAAGAGGTTTAATTTTTCAAAAGGGAAGAGGGGTGTCAGATAATCAAAAGGCACACGGTCTCTTACTTCTTCGGGACTTTTGCCATTGATCGTATCCACTTTTAATAAGGCAAAATATTTTTCACCTTCTTTAGGAGGACGAACAGCTCCATGAACCGTGTCGCCTGTTTTCAAACCAAATAATTTGATCTGGGAGGGAGAAACATATACATCATCGGGTGACGACAAGTAGTTATAATCAGAAGAACGGAGAAAGCCATAACCATCGGGCATCATTTCCAGTACGCCTTCGCCGAGGATCACGCCATCAAATTCCACATTGAAATTCTGGTTCTGCTGATCGCGGCGGGCAGGATAGAATTTATTCTGACCGGCGCCGGAAGGATTCTCTGCTGACTGCTGATTCCCTTCATTCAAAATGGCCTGTGCCAGGGCGTTCTCATCGATCTTATTCGTGTTGCCATTCGTGTTGCCAGGTTGCTCCCCTGTCGGTTGTTTGTCGGCAGCCTGCTCTTCAACTACCGCTTCTTTTTCTTCTGGTTTTTTGCGAGCCCTTTTTATGGGAGTTTTGTCTTCTTTTTTTACGGGCATATTGGGTTTTTTAATAATTGTTTTTTCTTCATCACCGCTTTCTACTTCCGCTTCTTCACTGCTGATGCTGGTATTGGTTTTGATGATGCGTTTGCGTTTACCGTCCTCGCTGGGTTTGGCACCCTTGGAACCGGCAATGGCCTGGCTGTCGAGGATCTTGTATACCAGGTCCTGTTTGGCTAATTTTTTTGCATTGGGTATTTTCAACTGCTCGGCAATGTCCAGCAGTTCAGGAACGAGCATATCGTTCAATTGGAGAATGTCATACATAATAAAAGTCTTGATGTTAGTCACAACTCGGAGTAACCAATCCTGAAATCTGAAAAAAGTTTGAGTTTATATTGAATGAAATCGGCGGGTAAAATGAAATGAACTGTCTGGGAGAACGATGTTTATCAGCCTATTTCCACTGCAAGTATACGGCTAAAACGCGAAAATCAAAAATTTTTGACCCGGGGATCGCCTAAAACCCCCTATGGGGCTTAATTTCCTCAAAAGTAGACGGGAACGAATGCGCCGCCCTGTCTTGTAAAGACGTTAAAAGCTACGTGTCCGTGTCATTGCCTATTAATTATCTTTGCCTCCCGAAAATCCGGGACTTAAAATCGAACGATGTTCAACAAAAGAATCAAGATCAAAGAGCTGCTGTCGCAGGAACCGGCAGGACAGGAAGTAACGGTAATGGGATGGGTGCGCACCTTTCGCAATAACCAGTTCATAGCGCTGAACGACGGTAGCACCAATAATAATATACAGGTAGTGGTGGAACTGGGCAGCCAGGAAGATGAGCTGTTGAAGCGGATCACTGTGTCGGCATCGTTGAAAGTGACCGGCACGATCATTCCTTCATTGGGCAAGGGGCAAAAGATGGATCTGAAAGCAGCGGAGATCGAAATATTGGGTGATAGCGATGCAGAGATTTATCCCCTGCAACCGAAAAAACACAGTCTTGAATTTTTAAGAGAGATCGCTCATCTGCGTTTCAGGACAAGTACGTTTGGTTCGGTGTTCCGGGTACGTCATGCTCTCGCATTTGCAATCCACCAGTTTTTTAATGACAAAGGATTTGTATATATGCATACGCCGATCATTACGGCCAGCGATGCAGAAGGAGCCGGTGAAATGTTTAAGGTAACTACTTTGTCATTTGACCAGACACCAAGAGATGAAAAAGGAAATGTGAATTTCAAAGAAGATTTTTTTGGAAAAGCTACCAACCTGACCGTAAGTGGACAACTCGAGGGAGAGCTGGGAGCGACAGCCTTTGGCGATATCTATACATTCGGTCCTACTTTCCGTGCAGAGAACAGTAATACCACAAGACACCTGGCCGAATTCTGGATGATCGAACCCGAAATGGCGTTCAGTGACCTTGAAGATAATATGAATCTTGCGGAAGAGTTCATCAAGTATATTATCCGGTATGCGATGGATAAGAACCGGGATGACCTGGAGTTCCTGGCACAACGGCTGGCAGAAGAAGAAAAACAGATGCCACAGGACAAACGCAGCGAAATGGGATTGATCGAAAAACTGGAATTCATACTCAATAATAATTTTGAACGCATCACCTATACCGAAGCGATCGATATCTTAAGAGAGAGCAATCACAACAAGAAAAAGAAATTTCAATACCCGATCACGGGATGGGGTATGGACCTGCAAAGTGAACATGAGCGTTACCTGGTGGAAAAGCATTTTAAAAAACCGGTGATCCTTTCCAATTACCCGAAAGAGATCAAAGCATTTTACATGCGGCAGAACGAAGATGGAAAAACCGTTGCGGCCATGGATATCCTGGCACCCGGTATCGGCGAGATCGTGGGCGGCAGCCAGCGGGAAGAGCGCTTTGACCTGTTGCTGGACCGGATGAAAGAAATGAATATCCCGGAGGAAGAACTCTGGTGGTATCTCGATACAAGACGTTTTGGTACCGTTCCCCATGCCGGCTTTGGTTTGGGTTTTGAGCGGATGGTGTTATTTGTAACAGGTATGACGAATATCCGTGATGTGATCGCCTTTCCGAGAACGCCGGGCAGCGCTGAGTTTTAATCAGACCTTACTATGCAATAAAAAAATTCTTCCACAAGTCTTATCAAGGATGGAAGAATAAAATATGCCCTTATTTTCACCACGGACTTAATCCGAAACCTGTACATGAGATTATTTTTATTTCTTGGCTGTTTGCTTGCAACAATAACAGCATCTGCCCAAACACGTGAAGAACTAGTTAGCGAGCTCAGCCGTCTTTACCAGGCCGGGAAGTTTGAAAAAGCCGTGCCTGTTGCCAAAAAGGCAATGGAGGCGGCAAAAAAAGAAGTAGGGGCAGATCATCTGGAGTATGCCGTAGCGATGAATGACCTTGCATCCATTTATTTTGAATTGGGTGACTATGAAAAAGCAGAATCGCTGCTATTAAATGCCGAGGTCATCCGGAAGAAACGGTTGGGCGGGAATGACCCCATGTATGTAAAAAATCTCCGGGACCTGGCGATTAACTATCACTGGATGAGTGATTTTACCAAAGCAGCGGACTACTATATACAGGCCGGAACTATCCTGGAAAATATCAACGGGGAACGATCAGAAGCCTATGCGTCCAATCTTTATGATCTTGGACTTGTTTATTATAATGCCGGCTTCTACGAAAAAGCAGAACCTGTCGCCAGGCAGCTCAAAGAATTGAGACAAGCGCTGTTCGGCCCTGAACATACCGAATATGCTACCAGTGTGAGCCTGTTAGGCATGATCTACCTGGGAATGGGCCAGTTTGACAAAGCGGAATCCCATTTCCTGGAAGCTTCCTTTATTGAGAAAAAAGAAGGTACGGAAAATAGCTATGCTACCGCCCGGAGCAACCTGGCGAACCTATACCAAACGATCGGCCATTATAAGAAGGCCGAGCCGATACTCGAAGAAGTGATCGAGATAAAAAAGAGAAGGCTGGGTACCGGACATGCAGAGTATGCGATGGCTATTGCTAACCTTGCGGTGCTGTACACAGAAATGCAGGAGTATGCGAAAGCTGAAGCACTGGCGAAGGAGTCAATGGTGATAAGAAAAAAAATATTGGGCGAAACCGACCCCGCGCTTGTGATGAGCCTGCATAATCTTGCTTCGCTGTATCTCATGCAGGAAAAGTATAGTGAAGCGGAGAGCTTATTGAATCAAACCATTGCGATAAGAAAGAAAATCCTGGGAGAGAATCATCCGGACTATATCAATAGCCTGGGCAACCTGGCGTCCCTGTATTTTAAAACAAAAAGATACCGGGAAACCGAACCGCTGCTGTTGAAATGCATGGAGATCTACAAGAAAAATCTCGGGGAGCATCACCCGGATTACGCTATGACGCTGAACAGCCTGGCTTTATTGTATTCAACAACCGGGCAATTTGAGAAGGCGGAAAATTGGATGATGAAAAGCAACAAGATCACCAAAGAGAATGTTGCCGTCACTTTTGTGTTGTTGGCCGAAAAGGAAAAAGAACAATTCCTGGAAAACAGGATCACAGTACTGGATGATAATAACAGTATTTTGTTCAATCACAGAAAGGCAAGCCGGAATTTCACAAGGCATAGTTACGAACAGTTGCTTTTTTTCAAATCACTTTTATTGTCCGATTCAAGGAATATGCTTAAGATGATACAGCTAACCGGGGATTCAACAGTGAAATCCCGGTTTGAACGCTGGACCCTGTTGCGGAAGAAACTGGCCGAAGAGTATTCATTGCCGCTGAACGAAAGAAGCAAAGATATCGGCAAAATGGAAACTAATGCAGAAATGCTGGAGAAATTACTGATGTATCAATCGGCAGCGTTTCGCCGCCAGCAAACAGGGTTCACCCCCAATAGCCATGACATACAGAAAGCCCTGAAGCCGGCTGAGGCCGCTATTGAATTTGTGCGATTCGATCTTTTTAATAAGGAATGGACGGACAGCACGATGTACGGCGCATATATATTGCGTAAACAGGATTCCATACCAGTGTTTGTACCATTGTGCGAAGAAAGACAGCTACAGAAAATATTTGACAGTGCCGGTACCGACGCCACCAGTATGGTGAGTAAATTTTACCGGGGGCTGGAAGGAAAAAGCAAAAACATCGCGGGTGCACTGGGAGCCGAATTATATAAATTGGCATGGGCTCCATTGGAACCGTATTTAAAGGGAATCAAAACTATCAGTTATTCGCCTGCGGGTAAATTATACAGCCTTGCTTTTCATGCATTGCCGGTGGACAGTACTACCCTGCTGATGGATAAATACGAATTGCGACAGTATACCAGCACAAAAGATATTGCACTCAAAACCGATAGCCTTGCCGATGAAAAGTTAGCCAGTGTAGTTTTATTTGGAGACCCGGTCTTTTCGCTGGATAGTTTACAGCTTGTTCAGCAAAGAAGGAATAAAGAGGGCATCGCTTCGTCAACCAACCTTACAACTTCTTTGACAAGAGCTAATAATGATACGTTATGGTCCGAGCTGGCCGGAACAGCCGAGGAAATAAGGAAAGTGAAACAGTTGTTTGATGACAATAAGGTCAGTACCATTTCATTCACCCGGCTGAATGCTTCTGAAGAGCAGTTAAAAGCATTGAGCGGCAATTCACCACAGCTACTGCATATTGCAACACATGGTTTTTTTCTCCCAGAACCCGGCGATCAGAAAAAAGAAAAGAGTATGGGTGTTGAGAATACATACACCTTAGCAAATGACCCGCTGCTGCGAAGCGGGCTGGTTCTGTCGGGAGGGAATTATGCATGGAGTGGTAAAACGCCTGTCAGCGGAGTGGAAGACGGTATCGTAACCTCGTATGAAATATCGCAACTGGATCTCACCGGCACCGAACTGGTCGTTCTCAGCGCCTGCGAAACTGCCTTGGGTGATATAAAAGGAAGTGAAGGGGTTTTTGGTTTGCAAAGAGCATTTAAAATGGCTGGTGTAAAAAAGATGATCGTCAGCCTCTGGCAGGTGCCGGATAAAGAAACGGCGGAACTAATGACAATATTCTATGACCACCGGATCAAAGGCAAAACGATCGAAGATGCTTTTAGACAGGCACAGGGTGGTATGCGAAAAAAATATGCTGCTTTTTATTGGGCAGCATTTGTATTGGTGCAATAAACCGGTATGGATTTTCCCTGGAACCGTATCTCATAAGCAAATCATGCTTATGACAGAACTTCATTCAGCTACCAATGGTGTTGCCGGCACAAGGAAAAGAGCCGGTGTGCAACTGATGATCAAGCATCACCTGAAACCGGATATGACACCGATGGTGGATCTCGGTTTCCTGCTGATCACTTTTTTTGTGATGACCGCGGAGCTGGCAAAACCTACTACCACTCCCTTGTACATGCCAAAAGACGGCCCTCCTACGAAGTTGGGAAAACCCAATGCACTGACGGTGCTGATCGGTGATAATAAAGTATACTACTACAATGGTGACTGGGAAGAAGCAATTGAAACGGGAGCCATACATGAAACAAAGCTTGCCGGTAAAGACGACCTGCGAAAGATCATCAGGGACAAACAACGATTGCTTGACAGCACGCAGCGACACAAGGAGGGCCGGGATGGGCTGATGATGCTGATCAAACCGGGCAGCAGCGCTTCTTATAAAACCGTGGTGGATGTGCTGGATGAAGCGACGATCAGCAGGGTGAAGAAGTATGCGGTGGTGAAATTGACCAGTGAGGAGAGCTCCTGGTTACAGGAGCATAAATAGTTATTTCTTCTCAAATACGATCACAAGGTATTTATTGGCAAACCCATCTTTAACCAGGGAGCCTAATCGTAGAAAGAACTTCGAGGGATGCTTCAAGTAGTATCCCAGAATATTTTTTCGCAATTGTTTTTCCCTTCCTGATTTGCGGGCCAATAACCCGAGGGGCTGGTATCGTTGTATTTGTAGATAAGAATCGATCTCCACGAACCCGTTATCCAAGAACATCTTTTTAAAACTACGCAAGGTAAAATCCTGCTTGTGAAAAGGGTTGGCATCCATAGATGGTGTAACCGGGGCTGACGCAATAAAACGACCACCCGGTTTAAGTTGTGATGTCATATGGGAAATAAATTCGAGGGGCTTCTCGAGGTGTTCGATCGTTTCAAGACTGATGATCGTATTGAAGAGAACTGCAGCCTGGAAACCCATGGCATCTGAAAGTTGGTAATTGATGCGGGGATGAGCGTAATTTTTTTTTGCGTGGGCGATGGCTTCCTCATTGATATCGACCGCCGTCAATTTTTCAATGCTACTGCCATATTCCGTGGCCAATAAATAACTGCCATAGCCGGCACCGCAGGCGATATCGCCGATCTGTCCCGGGGCAAGATGCTTTCCTGCATAGTGATATCTTTCCAGGTGCAACTGGTAAGTGTCATTCCCCGCGATCGGTTCAACTTTTTCTCTTTCATCGGGATAAAGGCGTTCAAGATCCTGGATAGAGTTATTCATGTGCTGAATTTTCGGCTTCCTCAATGGCGTTCTTCCGGACCAACAGGGTGATGGTTTGTTCCAGCTTCCGGATACGGGCGTATAGTTTCAATATCACAAACCAGAAAATGAGGATACTGGTGTAAAAGACCAGGTCAGCGCCCCTGCCGACCCCCAGCTTATGGGCCAGGTTATTGGTTGTTTCAGGAAAAAGGATAAAAATAATGGCTGCGCCAATCAGCGTCAATAAAAGGAGAATATCAAAAAGACTGTTGCGCAGGCGGATAAAAAAATAAACAGCAATAAATGCTACCCCGGTGATTAGTAATATTTTAATGCCGTTCATTGAAACAGTTTATGTAAAATTAGATCAAAAAAAATTCTGATACTATTGAATACCGATTGCCCCTTTTTCTTTGAATAATCAGTATATAGTACCGTTACGGGCACCTCCTTGAATTTTAATTTACTCCTTTTGATCAACAGCAATATTTCGGTAGCATGTGCCATGCGGTTTTCGGTGATCATTATTTTCTCAGCGGCGCTACGGGTCATCGCCCTCAACCCATTGTGCGCATCGGAAAGGTAAAGACCGGTAAAAATATAATTCACCACACGGCCCGCCTTCAGCAGTATCCGGCGCCCCGCTGATGCATTATGGCTTCCCTTTTTTATAAAGCGGGAACCCAGGGTAATATCAACTTCTTCCTTTTGCAACGGTGCCAGCAGCGCCGGCAGATCACCGGGGTTATGCTGGCCATCGCTGTCGAATGTAATAATATAAGAGGCGCCTTTTTGAAGAGCATACCTGATCCCTGTTTGCAAAGCAGCTCCCTGGCCGAGATTTACGCGGTGACGTAATAGATAAACCCGGGAGTTGCCGGGCAATATTATTTTCCCTGAGGAACCATCATCCACTACAACAATATGATACAACTGGTTGATTAAACTGCTTAGCGTTTGTTCAAGCACTTCTTTTTTTTCATTATAAGCAGGGAGGATAATGAAAGTATTATCGTTCGGCGGAGGAAGCATCGAGGATATAAAAATAATGATTTTGAGTTTGGGAATAGTAGTGAGTGGATATATAGGCCGGCGGATCCTCTCCGCCAGCAGGAGGGATCGCAATACAAACTAGGAATTTTATTGGCTTAGTTAACGAAGTGGGTTGAATAACACCAGCGGGAGGAATCGCATTAATGACCTTTATTTTTTCGAGGCGTGCATAATTGCAGATATCGTAATCTTCTGATGCAAGAATGATCTCATGGTCCGGATACTTATTTTTTACGGCTTCAAACAGCTGTAGTATGGGAGCCGTGATATTCTTGTATGCCCTGGATATATGAAGAGGAGTACCGGAAGCCCGTAGGGTTTTTGCGTGGAAATAACTACTGTATGCTGATCCCAGGGTCATCGTGATGATACAGGCGTTGGCGACCCATCTCCAGGATCGCGAAAGACTACCGAACCTGTTGAACAGGAAGATAAAAATGCAAAACTGGATAAATACAAGAATAAAAATATAATACCGCAGTTCCTGGACATATGTCCAGCGGAAGGAAGTAAAATAAGCAGAGTTGCGGAGCGAAAGATACACTAGCAGCCCGCCGATAGAAATACTTATTCCCATTCCCATGTACAGAAAATAGTCCTCTTTGTTTTTTAAAACCAATTTTTTTTGCCGGATCATATAGAACAGCCCATATAGGAATAAAGCGATGGAAATAGCGTGGCTGAAATAGAACAAGATGTTCCCGTACAAATTATAATGCCCGGTATATTTTGATATAAGTGAAAGAGGAGCCTGCGTCTCCATTAAACTGGAAAAAGCAAGCGGGTAAGTTTTTAAAAGATTTTCCGGGTAAAACCCTGTTGCCCTGGTATTGATATAGGTTGCAGCACCGGTATAAAAATGCTGAAAGGCCAGTATGGAAAGAAGCAGCGGCCCTATTATCAATGCCATTTTCCATCCTCCCCGGGTCCAGGCCTTATTTCGGTTTACATACCCCGCCATGAATAAGAGAATACAGGCACAAAAGGTGACAGGAATATAATTGTAACGGAAAAGAGAAGCCAGGAAAAAAGAAAGGCTGGCCCATACGAGCAGTCTGTTCTTTTCTCCCACACCGTTCATAAACTGCAACAGGTAATAAAAACCTGCGAGTGTACAAATCAGTCCTGGAAAATCTGTGGAAGTGCTGGAACCACCGGGATACAAAAAGAAGCCCGCGAACAGGATAAAAAGATTTTTTAACCATTTTTCAATCGCCAGGAAATCCAATAACCGCACCAGGAAAAGGAAGAAAGGGAAAACACAAAGCATGTCAAAAAAAAGCGCAGCATTGTAATAATCGCCATTGAATATCCAAAGCAAAGGGGCAATAGCCAATGAATACCCGGGTGGCCAGCCTATCAGTGGAGTATAGGTTTCTGTTATTAAATTATCAAAGGTTAATTGATTGACCGTGATGCCATTGCCTGCCAAGAAATTCTGAGCACCCACCAACTGGCCTACTTTATCCCCTGTGATGCTGAAGATCAACAACTGCAAAAGGATCTTGGCGCTGACAGCGATAAAGAGGATAAGGATCGTAGCGTTTTTTGTGGATAGTATGCGCTGGCATGTCAATAAGATCTTTTGCATGTCTATATGGTTATTTCTTCCAGAACATACCGATCCGGCGACTAATATTCTCCCGGATATTCCCGTAATATAAATTTATATCACCGATATGATAGTTGCGGGTAAAATAAAAGAAACTCCCCGGGAATTTCGGTTTCCGGATATATAAGAACCCATTACTGATCTGTGCGTCCGTAGTACGGGTGTACATCTTATTGAAATTAGTCAGTACCGTTCCTTTGTTGAGATCACGGGAGGCATGATCGGTAGTCGTGGTCCAGGTCAACGGGTTGGTGACAAGAGAATTGCCATTCTCCTTTTTAAGATAGCGGGGGACAAAGCCATTTCTAAGGGTGCGCCAGCCGCAGATACAACCTGTTTGCAGGGAGTCTTCGCAAATTTTCAGCGATGTAAAATAATCGCGGGGTATTCCCCAGCCAAGGATATACGCAACGACCAGTTTATTCTTCAGCGTCGGTGCTGAGCTGGAAGCTCCATCAAAGTATTCTTTTAATAACCTTTCAGCCAGCAGGCTTCCCTGGCTATGGGAAGCAATGATGATAGGCCTGCTGCCATTCCAGTTACGGAGATAATATTCAAAAGCTGTTTTCATATCCTCGTATGCGAGATCAAATGCAGCGCCGGCTTTTTCTTTATTCTTCGAAAAAAAATTACTGATATGTGCCTGACGGTACCTGGGTGCAAAGACCCTGCACTGCCCATTGAAAACACTGGCCTGGTATAATATAGTAGAGTAATCTGTTTTGGCATTGGTCCGATCATCATCAATGGCCGCATTGCCTTTCTTTTTTCGCTTTTGGGTATACGTGGTAGGATGTAAAAAGAAAACATCCACCATTGAATCCACCGGTTCATGGATCAGCGGGAGCGGAATGCTATCCGATGGATCCCATTTGCCGGGGTGCGCTGCCCAGTAATCCAGGTTACTGTAATCAGGCTTGCCATCGGGGCTTTTGAACTGGTATTTGGTGCGCAGGGAATTGTATTTGGAACAGGAGGAAAAGCAGATCAGGACCAGTAGCGGGAAAATGGGGTAGCGCATGGGGCAAAGTAATTCAAAAACGGACGAAACCGACCTGTCGTCCTCATTATTGGCCATTTATCAAAAACGGAGCCTGGGCAAGCTATTTACCCATTTTTCAGCAATACCCTTTACTGTAAATGGTTTCATGCCATCCGGAGCGGGCATTTTTTGCGATACTATAAAATATTTGGTACTTTGTGTTGCATAGTACCAAATATCACCCTATCTTTGTTTCAGCAAGTAGGAAATAGCTAAAAGGGGTACCGGATAAAACAGGTTTAACACCCGCTAGCTTCTTGCCAAACCCTACTTCCCTAGAAATATGAATATTGAAAATACACAGAGCCAGATGCGAAAGGGGATACTCGAATTCTGCATTCTTTCCATTATCCGGAGAGGAGAGGCTTACCCGAGTGATATCGTGGAAGAGATGAGGGCGGCCAATCTCCAGATACTGGAAGGCACATTATACCCCTTGCTTACCCGGCTAAAAAATGCCGACATGCTCACCTACCGCTGGGAGGAAAGTAATTCGGGGCCGCCCCGCAAATATTTTTCGCTGACAGAGAAGGGCAACAGCTTTTACCAGGAGCTGGAACAAACCTGGAAAGAGTTATCCAATGGTGTCAATGCCCTGGCAAATAAAAGATCTGATGAACCACTGAACAACTAAGCATACCACTTCAACCAAATAATTATACAACATGAAAAAGATCATCAATATAAACTTAGCCGGCCGGGTTGTTCCGATCGAAGACACTGCATACGACAAGTTGCAGACCTACCTGGAAAGTTTACGCCGCTACTTTGCCAACGAAGAAAGCCGCGAGGAGATCATCAACGATATTGAAAGCCGTATTGCGGAACTCCTGCATGAAAAGATACGCAAAGGCGCCACTGCCGTAACTGATGCCGATGTAGATGGAGTGATCGCATCGATGGGTACTGTAGAAGATTTTGAAGCAGAAGAGAAAAGCGATAGCGAAGGTTCCAAGCAAAACAACCAGCATGGTAAGCAGCAGCAGTACACTTATACGGAGAAAAAACAGCGCGGCCGTTTATACCGCGACAGCAATGATAAATTTATCGGTGGTGTATGTAGTGGTATTGCCTCTTACCTGAACGTGGATCCCGCGGTAGTCCGGTTATTGTTTGCCGTACTGGGCTTCGGCACAGGTATTGGATTCCTTGCCTATATCATTCTGTGGATCGTATTGGCACCGAAGGATCTTGATGGATACCGGGGTAAAAGACTGTACAGGAATCCCGATGACAGGATACTGGGTGGGGTAGCCGGTGGTTTGGCTGCTTATTTTGATAAGAAGGCCAACGGTATCCGTTTGATCTTTGCAGCGCCGATATTATTAAATATACTGCTTCGTATACTCACCCGCTTCAGCTGGGATAATGATTTTGACCTCGCACTCAATATCGGGTTTGGCTCCATCTCGGGTACATTCATTCTTACCTATATCATCCTGTGGATCGTATTGCCGGAAGCCAACAATGATTATGAAAAAATGGAAATGCGTGGTGAAAAAGTGGATGTAAACCGTATTCGCCAGAATGTAAAAGAAGGAATGGGTAACATGAAAGAGCGGATGAAGAGCTGGGGTGAAGAAGTAAAAGAAACTGCGGAGAATATCGGCAGCCAGGCAAAAGAATTTGCTGCGAACAGGAACCGCGACTATGCATCCGATTTGAATGACACAGATCGTCGCAGGAGCGGCGGTATCGGACATGCTATTGCCGTACTCTTCAAAGTGTTTTTCCTGTTCATTGCGGGTGTTATTGCCTTTTCCCTGTTTGTTTCACTGATAGCATTATTGTTCAGCGGTTTTGCATGGTCACCCGTCAATAACTTTTTATGGACAAGCAAACCACAACAGGTATATGCCTGGGGCACGCTGTTCTTTTTCCTGGTGGTTCCCCTCGTTGCTTTTATTACCTGGATCATACGCCGTATCATGAAGGCCAAATCAAGAAATAATTACCTGGGTTGGACCTTTGGCGGATTGTGGACGATCGGCTGGGTGATGATGGTCCTCTTTGTATCCAGCCTGGTGAAGGATTTCCGCGAATATGAACATGTTGATTCAGTCGTAACGATGAACCAGCCTGCCAATGGCCGGATGATCATCGCCGTATCAGAGGAAGAGTTGGAATACAGCGGCAGCTTTGGCTGGATGCGGAATGGCCGGGATGGATGGGACCTGAGTGAAGACACATTAAAAATAGCCGCTGTAAAATTCAATGTAAAAGGTAGTCCCGATGACCAGTACAGGGTAGTTGTAAAAAGGTACAGTTTCGGAAGAACCAACCAGGAGGCCAGAGACCGCGCTGAAAAAATTCAGTTTGCGGTGCAATCAAATGACAGTGTCCTGGATCTTTCGAATGGTTATGCCATTGATAGTAAAAGCAAATTCCGTGGTCAGAATATCGAAATAGAAATACAGGTACCTGCCGGGAAGAAACTCCGGTTTGACCAATCGGTAGTCGACAAACTTAATTCCCTGCATATAAACGTGAAAAGAAGCGGCAGACGGAAC
>JANOHQ010000282.1:0-14341 GCA_031406595.1 Chitinophagaceae bacterium | reverse complement strand
CTTCTTTTAGAAAATCAATCAATAAAGTAGGTTTCTCCTCTTTTCCCTTAATCTTATCGATCAAATCCCCGATTGTAAAGGCCTCTCTGGAGAACCTCATTTCATCAAAGCTATTATTGGCACTTCTTAGGATCATCGCCAAATTGTCATTTAGCGTAAGAGCCGATTTATCCGTGCGAAAGACCCTTCCATTGGAAGCGTCCCAATGCTTTTTGAAGCAATAAATTCCAGTGAAAATGTCCCGCCTTTCGCCACGAAAAGTTACCCGTAAAACAATGGCAGATTTGCCATCAGTATTGTGATGACTACCGCGAAGTGAAAAGGTAAATCTGACGTTTAATAACTCCAGCATAACTGTAAATTTTTAAGGTTATAAAATTCACAGACTGGTGTAATATTTCAGTGTGCAGAGATGTGCAGAAAGGAGCAGATTTTGCAGAAAATACGGTAAATGAAAGTCGAACGGGTGCAGTGAGAAGAAAGTACACCAAAAGTACACCACTTCATTGCTCGTATTTGCATGCTTCTGCAGGTTCCTAAAAAAACAAGATCCTGCTAATCATCAGTTAGCAGGATTTTGCATCCTTTTGCATTCATCTTAAGAGGTCCCGACCAGATTCGAACTGGTGTAGAAGCTTTTGCAGAGCTTTGCCTAGCCACTCGGCCACAGGACCCTTTGAAATAAGAAACAAAAAATAAGGAATGAGAAAGTAACGACTCAATGTTCCTTTTATCCAATTTTCTATTTCAAAATTAAGCCTTTAGATTTGAAAACCTAAAGGGACGCAAATATACATTTTTTAGCCAATTTTGCAGTACTTAAAACATCAACAATGAGCCGGATCGCCGAATCAGAACTGATCATCAACCCCCGCGGAGCTATCTACCACCTGGATCTCCGGCCCGAAGAGATCGCCGGCACTGTGATCACCGTGGGTGACCCCGACCGGGTTCGGGAAGTAAGCAAGCATTTTGATAAGATTGAGGTTCAGCGACAGCACCGGGAATTTCTTTCCGCTACCGGCTATGTGGGTAAAAAAAGACTAACGGTCCTATCATCCGGCATCGGCCCGGATAATATCGATATCGTGATGAATGAGCTGGATGCGCTGGTCAATATCGATTTTGAAACAAGAGAAATAAAAAAAGAATTAAAGTCGCTGAATATCGTCCGTATCGGTACTTCCGGTTCTTTGCAGGAGGATGTACCGCTGGATAGTTTTGTGGCATCCACGCATGGACTGGGAGTCGACAACCTGCTGAATTTTTACCGCCATGAACAAAATGACCAGGAAAAAGAACTGATCCAGTCATTTGTTACCCATACACAGATCCAGGGACAGACCGGCAATCCTTATATCAGCAGCGGCGCGGCATCACTGATCAAACATTTTGTAAAAGATTTTCACCAGGGCATCACCGTTACCTGCCCGGGCTTCTATGGACCCCAGGGAAGGATCCTTCGATTGGGAATCAGCAGCCCTAATTTTGTGAACCGGCTTACCGATTTCCGTTTCGGGCAACATCGTATCACGAATTTCGAAATGGAAACATCGGCTATTTATGGTCTCGGGAAATTGCTGGGACATCATTGTTTAGCAGTAAATGCCATTGTTGCAAACAGGGTGAAGAAAGAGTTTTCCAAAGATGGGAAGGCGGCAGTGGAGAATTTGATAATGAAGTTTTTGGGGATATTTGAGGGGGAGATTGGATGATGGCTGTGAGCTGTGAGCTTTTGGCTGCGGCCCATAGCCCAAAGCCAATGGCCAAAAAGCCCGGTTGATAATTCAAAAGATAGTAACATAAAGTACCAACGTTAAAATGACATTCCATTTCTACAAATACCAGGGAACCGGCAACGACTTCATCCTCGCGGACAACCGCAAGAACGAATACCAATTAACCACGGAACAAATCCATCATCTCTGTGACCGGCGCTTCGGAATCGGTGCAGATGGCCTGATGTTTCTGCAGGAAAAAAATGGTTTTGATTTTGAAATGAAATACTACAATGCTGATGGCCGCGAAGGAAGTATGTGCGGTAACGGCGGTCGCTGTATGACAAAATTCGCCTACCAGCTCGGTATTCATCGTGAACTATACCGTTTCGTGGCTTCTGATGGCGTGCATGAGGCCGAGATCGATATGGACGGGATCGTTTCCCTGAAAATGAGAGATGTAAAATCCATACGCCGTTTTCATAGTGACTTTATCCTGGATACCGGCTCACCCCACTATATTAAAATGGTAACGAATGTAGCGGATATCGACGTATACAAAAAAGGAAGCGAGATCCGGCATAGCCGTGAATTTGAAGAAGAAGGGATCAATGTGAATTTTGTGGAGCAATTACGGGAAGCTGATAAGATATCCGTGCGCACCTACGAACGGGGTGTGGAAGATGAAACATTTTCCTGCGGCACGGGTGTTACAGCTGCGGCACTTGTTTGTTATCACAACGAGAATGGCTACAATGATGTGGAAGTAAAAACATTGGGCGGAATACTGACCGTGGAGTTTGACCGGATCGATGACAACAAATATGAGAATATCTGGCTCTGCGGGCCTGCGGAGAAAGTCTATGAAGGTGCGGTGGAGGTAAAATAATTTTCACGCGGAGTTCGCGGAGTAGTACAAATCATATTCAAGCTCTGCGATCTCTGCTCCCGAAGCATCGGGACTCTGCGTAAAATAGCTCAAGGACACACTGTCTAAATTAAGATTATGAGTACTCATTTATCCAAAGAAGAAATAATAAAACGATTGGAAGAAGCCGGTAACGAATTCTCTTCGTTTTGTTCTGCCGTTACTGACGAAAGCTTCTTCCGCCAGCCGGCCAGCAAATGGTCCATTGCACAAAATGCAACGCACCTTATTACCTCCGCCAATATGACGAGGCTGGCCTATCGTCTTCCCAAATTCGTGGTGCGGCTCTATACCGGCAAACCCAACCGTGCATCCCGCACCTACGATGAACTGGTGGCTAAGTATAAATCGAAACTGGAAAAAGGAGGCAAAGCCAGCGGGCGTTTCGTGGCAAAACCTGTTGATGAAAAACAGGGGAAAGAAAATATTCTCCGCACATTCAACCGCTCTATGCAAAACCTGAACAGTACAATCAGCCGGACGAAAGATGAAGACCTGGATCGCTATCTCGCTCCACATCCCTTATTGGGCAAAATCACATTCCGCGAACTGGGCTATTTCACCATATATCATACCCTTCATCATCTTGCCATTGTAAAAGAAAGAGCGGAAGAGCAGATAAAAGATAATAGTTAAAAACTAAAAGTTCTCTGAAGCAAGAGACACTAAAGCTTTGCAGGGAGCTGGAAGCATAGGGAATTTTTATCTATCATCTTTTAGTTTTTATCTTCCCTTCCAGCGTACCTTTGCTTGCCACGCCAAACTCCGCCGGTGGCAGGCAGCCATTTATGATCCAGTACTTCAAAAATATCAACCAGCAAACGATCGCCATTGACAAACCCGAGATCGGGGCATGGGTGAACGTACTGCCACCGCTGAAGCAGGAAGAATTCTCTGAACTCTCCGCATCATTGGATATCCCCATCGACTTTTTGACCGATTCACTGGATATCGATGAGAGAAGTCGTTTTGAAGAAGACGATAATGTAAAGCTGATCGTGATCAAAACACCGACGGAAAATAATTCTTTCAACGAAAGCGACGCCTACTATATCACGATCCCCATCTGTATCATCCTGACACATAACCAGGTGGTAACGGTGAATTCATTCGAGAATGCTGCCATCAAGAAATTCCTGAATACTTTCCAAAACCGCCATCCCGACAAAAGAAATATGATGGTACTGAAGATCTTTGAAAAGATCGTTCAGAATTTCATGGAACACCTGAAAGAGATCAACCAGCGCCGTAATACATTTGAACAAAAGCTCTATGTAGCCAGCCGGAATGAACATTTGCTGGAGCTGATGCGGATACAGAAAAGCCTGGTCTACTTTGTTACAGGGATCCGGTCAAACGAGATGCTGATGATGAAGCTGGAACGGACGAATTTCCTGCAACTGACAGAAGATGAAAAGGAATTCCTGAATGACCTGATCGTTGATAATTCACAGGCGCTGGAGATGGCCAATATCTATACCAATATCCTGAGCAGCACCCTGGATGCATTTGCCAGTATCATTGCCAATAACCAGAACCAGGTCTTGAAAAGACTGTCCGTGATAACTATCATACTGACCTTCCCCATATTGATCGCCAGTTTATTCGGGATGAATGTACCCAGCGGTTTCGAAAAATCGGAATATGCATTCTATATCGTTGCATTCCTGTCACTGGGTATTGCCCTTGTGATCGGCTGGTATTTCTTCCGTAAGAAAATCTTTTAAAACAGGTTTCGATCGGAGAATGTAGCGATATAAATGGATATAATGAGTTATTGAATTCTCCCTCTCCGCAGGGAGAGGGAGGCAGAGGGTGAGGTTAACAAATGGAAGTTATGCAGTATTTCAATCTCAGAGTTTATGGTATACTTATCAATGAGCAGCAACAGGTATTGGTCAGTGATGAATATATCCGCGGCGCCTATATCACCAAGTTTCCTGGCGGTGGTTTAGAACCCGGGGAAGGAACAAGAGATTGCCTGCGCCGTGAATTTTTGGAGGAAATGAGTTTGTCCGTGGAAGTGGGAAATCATATCTATACCACCGATTATTTCCAGGTCTCGGCCTTTAACCCGGCACACCAGATCATCTCCATCTATTATTTTGTAAAAGCACTTGAAGCTATCAAAGTACCACTACGGACAAAGCCTTTTGATTTTGACGAACAGCAATTAAGAACATACGATACAACCGGCGAAACCGAAACATTCCGGTTCATTGAATGGAATAATTTTTCAGAAGAGGATGTTACATTACCGATCGACAAGATCGTGGTACGCCAATTGAAAGAAAGGACTGGCTAGTTACCCATTGCCTATTACCCATTGCCCGTTGCCCATTGCCCATTGCCTATTGCCTATTGCCCATTGCCTGTTGCCCATTGCCTATTGCCCATTGCATCAATTCCCCATCGCCGATCTTTTCATCTCTTTCGCCACATCATGGCCAAGGTATCTTTCAATGCGGTTATGAACAAGATATATTACCGGCGTCAGCAATATCGCAACAATAAACTTATAAATATAATTGACGATACAAATAGCGATGAGCTGATCAAAGGGCCATGGCTCTCCCTGTCCTTTTACCAATTTGGGATAAATGTAAAAAGCGATGATCAGTACCACAAAACTGTCGATCAACTGCGAGATCAATGTAGAACCCGTTGCCCGCAACCAGATCTTCTTCTCTCCCGTGGCTTTCTTTATTTTATGAAAGACAAAAACATCCACCAACTGTGCTACCAGGAAAGCCGTCATCGAAGCGATCACGATCCCGAGCCCCTGTCCGTAGATGCCATTGAATGACGTACTCATGTTTTCAATACCCGCTTCTTTTTTACTGGTGATCCACCAGCTATTTGGTTCGGTCTGGATAGCCCCAAATACCATCAGGAAACCAAATGCGATCAGGGCGATCGTCATCCAGCTTAAAAACCGCACTCCCTTCGGACCATAATATTCGTTGATGATATCGGTCATCACAAATATAACGGGCCATAAAAGCACCCCGCAGGTGAGGTTGAAAGAATAGGTGCCGCCAAATAATTTTATCTCCGCCGGGTTCAACCCCAATGTAGACTCCAGTGAAAATATTTTTACACCGATAAATTCCGCGATCAGTGCATTCGTGATAAAAACACCTGCCAGGATGATGAACAACCTTGTGGGCTTATTGCTGATGATCGTGTGTATCATATTTCTACTTGAGCGTACAGGTAATTGATATAATAAATATAGCCCAGCAACACCAGCAACACTAAAATATTCCCGACGATCAGCCCTTTAGACACGATCGTTCCCGGCTTTTTTCCGGCTATCCATAGCACCAGGTAACACAGTAATGTGATGGGAACAATGATCAGCCCCATGAAAAAACCAATGGTTATAATGGTGGAGACCATGCTTTCATCTTTTATCCAATCCTTCACCAGCAACGATAGTGACAGCAGGAAAAAAATGCCGCAGATAATGCCTAATCTCGATAAAAATAAAAGCCAGCGCATCGGGGATTTTAGTCTAAAATAGCATTATTTTGTCACCTTAATATTCATTAGTAATGAAAAATCCCCTGCTGAAAAAAATTCTCCCTCACCTGATCGCTGTGATTGTTTTCCTGGGTGTGTCTGCCATTTTTTGTAAACCCGTGCTGGATGGGAATGTGCTGAATCAACATGATATTGTTGGCTGGAAAGGGATGGCACAAAACTCCTTTGAATACAAAGAAAAGAATGGCCATTTCCCTTTGTGGAATCCCAATCTTTTCAGCGGGATGCCCAATTACCAGGTGGCTATGCAGGGCAAGAGCATTTTGCCCGATACCGTAAAAATCTTATCCCTGGGAATGCCCAAGCCGATCAATTTTTTCTTTTTGGCCTGTCTTTGCTTTTATATACTTTGTCTTGCGCTCCGGACAAGACCGATCGTAGCCATACTCGGTGGCCTGGCATATGCCTTTTCCACTTATAACCCTGTTGTCATCAATGCGGGCCATGATACACAAATGCTGGCCACTGCTTTTATGCCCCTCCTGATAGCAGGGCTTATCTGCACCTATGAAAAAAAATACTGGCTGGGTCTTGTCCTCACCACTTTTGCCACCTACCAGCAGATCGGTGTCAACCACTTGCAAATAAGTTATTATACTTTCCTTATTGCGGCCCTTATTACTATTTGCTACCTGTACACCTGGATAAAACAAAAAGACTGGAAGCATATCGGTATCGCCGGGGCTATTACGATCTTCTCTGCCCTCGTTGGTTTAGCAGGAAGTGCACTGACATTAAAAACAACTTCGGAATATGTAAAATACACGATGCGGGGAGGAAAGGATATTTCTATTGATGGAGACTCCGTAACAACAGCCAAAACAAAAGGTCTTGATACGTCTTATGCATTTGTTTACAGCCTGGGCAAAGCGGAAACCTTTACGCTGATGATGCCTAATGCCTTTGGTGGTGGCAGCGGAAACCCATTAAGTGAAAATTCAAAGGTGATCAGTAAATTAGTTTCAAAAGGCATACCTGAAGGGACGGCGCTACAAGTTGCTGCAAGCCTGCCGAAATACTGGGGAGCATTGCCTTACACCGCAGGACCCGCCTATATCGGAGTTATTATTTTCATTTTGGGCCTGATTGGTTTTGTGGTCCTTAAAACGCCGCTCCGGTGGGGCTTACTGGCCGCTACCCTGCTTGGTATCTTTATGGCATGGGGAAAAAATTTCGCAGGCTTCAATACTTTTTTATTTGAACACCTGCCCATGTATAATAAATTCCGGGCGCCGTCGATGGCACAGGTGATCCCACAATTTACTATTGCGGTAGTGGCCGTATTGACATTGCAGAAATTATTATTCCAGGAAAAAAGCAAGGAAATACTAAAGGCAGATTTCAAAAAAATATTATATACCGTCGGGGGGCTTTTTGTCCTGTTGGGGATCATGTATGTTATGTTGGATTATAGCTCCCCTGGAGATGCATATAGTGTTGCCCGTTTAAAAAGCATGGGAGCAGATGATGAAATTGCAAGAACCGCATTAGCCGGTATGAAAGCGGACCGGCAAGGAATGTTTGGCGGTCAGTTATTAAGGGCAGCTGCATTCGGCCTCCTGTTACTCGGCACCCTGTACCTCTACTGGAAAAATCTTGTAAAACCAGTCGTTGCCGTTATAGCCCTGATCGTTATCAGCACCCTGGAGCTGACCATGGTGAGCAAAGCTTACCTCAGTGAAGAGAATTATGTGTCGCCGGATGATTATACCAATAGCAATTTTGCGCCAAGCGCCATTGACCAGCAGATCCTGCAGGATAAAGATCCCAACTTCCGGGTATTTAATATGGCGGCGGATACCTATAATGAGTCCCGTACTTCTTATTATCACAAATCAGTGGGTGGTTATCATCCTGCCAAGTTGCGTATTTACCAGGACGTGATAGAAAAATATCTATCGACGGGGATCAATCCCGGTGTGCTGGATATGCTGAATACAAAATATGTTATTGTCCAGGATCAGCAATCGCGACAGGCCCGGTTAATACCCCAGCAAACGGCCAATGGTGCCTGCTGGCTGGTAAAGCATGTGTCGATAGTGCCAAACAGGATAGAAGCTATTAAAGCCATTGGTTATACCAATTTAAAAGACACCGCTATTGTAGATCAATCATTCAGCAAAAACGTAGTGCAACCGCAATGGGATTCGGCCTCCTCCATCAAAATGACAAAATTTGACAATGATGCGATAGAATACGAAGCCAATTGCAACGGACCACAATTTGCAGTTTTCAGCGAGATCTATTACCCCGTCGGATGGAATGCTTATATCGATGGAAAGAAAACAGACTACTGTAATGTGAATTATATTCTCCGTGGCTTATCAGTACCAACAGGCAAACATACTGTCAAATTCATTTTTGAACCGGCCTCTGTGAAGAAAGGTATCTCAATGATGTTCATAGCATCTATCGTCATACTGCTGGTATTGGTCGGTGGTTTATTTATGGCCTGGAGAGAAAGCAAGAAGACGACAGGATGAAAAAAGTGCTGGCAATAGCCCCCTACTCTTACCTGCCTTTTTTTTCAGGGGGTCAAAAATTCATAGCCCGTTTTTTTGAATGGCTGGGCAATGAAACGGACCTCACGGTTATTTCTGTGGCAGAGAATGATCTTTCACTGGCGACAACGTACAAGATCATCCCCCTGCTCAAAACTTCCTTTTCCCGGTATCTTGACCGGAGTCTTATCGCGAAGATCACGACCATTGTAAAAGAACAGGGCATTGACACCATTGTATGCGAGCATCCCTATTTCGCCTGGCTGGTATTTGCCGTTCGAAAAAGAACAGGTGTCAATGTTATTATCCATACGCATAATATAGAGTACCAGCGTTTCCGCTCTATGGGAAAATGGTGGTGGCCGGTGCTCAACCGGTATGAAAAGAGAAGTTTCCAGAAAGCCGATCATATTTTTTTCATCACTCCCGAAGACAGGGACTTTGCAATCCGTAACTGGCATATCGATGAAAAAAAATGTGTGGATGTTCCTTTTGGTATTGAACTACAGGAATTCCCGGGTGACAGGGACCAGGGCAGGAAACAGATCGCAGCCAAACATGGTATTGATGAAAACGAGAAAATATTTTCCTTTAACGGGCTGCTGGATTACAAACCTAATCTTGATGCGCTGACCAATATTTTAAATAACATTAACCCACTCCTGCTCCAACAGGAAGCGCTTCCCTACAAGATCATCATCAGTGGTAAGAATTTACCGGAAAGCTTTAATGAACTAAAGGAGTACGCGGGTAAGAATATCATCTACACAGGTTTCGCGGAAGACATTACTACTTACCTGAAAGCCACGGATATTTTCCTGAACCCGGTACAAAGCGGTGGCGGGATCAAAACTAAAATGGTAGAAGCCATCGGTTATGGCGCTACGGTGGTTTCCACGCAAACAGGCGCAGTGGGTATTGAAAAGAATTCCTGCGGGGAGAAACTGGCTATCGTTGCCGATAATGACTGGGCGAATTTTGCCCGGGTCATTGAGGAGCAATGCAGTAGCTCTTACCAACAAACTCCGGCTGCTTACTACCAGCATTATTACTGGGGTAATATCATACACAGAGCTGCCTTGCTCAGTTGATCCATCTTTTTCTGCAGCAAAAAACCAATAACTGCACTGTTTTTCCTATAACTGTTTTTTGTTCGTGCAGTTATAATTTTTCCGGAGGTCTGAACAATGAAAATATATCTTTACTGCATGAAGATGCGGCCGTTCATGATTCTATTCTCCCTGTTCATAGCGTCTGCTCCCTGTACTTCACAGGTAAAGGAATTCAACCTTCCTAATTATACACAGGAAGACGGGCTGCCCAGCAATGAAACCTATTTTGTGTACCGCGACAGCAAGAATTATCTCTGGATTGCAACCGACAAGGGTGTGGTGCGGTATGACGGGCAGGTAATGCAAACATTTAAACTACCCGACAATGTCGTCTTTAAAATAAGGGAGGATCATAAAGGCCGGATATGGTTCTTTTCGCATACAGGGAAACTGGCCTATTTTTTCAATGAAGTTATCTATCCTTATCCTCACAATGACCGGATCGTAAAAGAGATACCGCACATGCTCATTACAGACGCCTATGTAGACAGGGACGACAATATCATCATTAGTTCCGCGCAGCGCTTCCATTATAAAATCTCTGCATCGGGTTCGATTGAAAAGGTGGATTTCCTGGACCCGAAAGCCCCATTCTGCCGGCTAAGCATCGTGCAAACCGGGAAAACTGATTTTTTCCCGCAGCTCAATGCCTTTACTTACAACCGTAAGGAACTCCATATTACCCGCAAGGATGGTAACAAGGTTATCGAATATAAAGTCCCTGTTGAGCTGACCGGTTATGGTCAGTATGGATGCAGGTCTGTAAACGGAAAGGACCTGTATTTCTTTGCTGCTAATAGCATTGTAAAGTTGGCTGACGACGGTTCTTTCCTTCTGAAATCATTTTCATCACAGGTACTGTCTTTAAATACCAATGCGAACGGGACGATTTGGGTCGGGTTTAGCAAAGCGGGCGCCGTGTTACTCGACCCCGGTTTGAATACAATAGCCGGCACATCGATTTTAACGCATCGTAGTATAAGTTCAGTCGTCGAGGATTATGAGGGAGGTACCTGGTTCAGTACATTGGATAAAGGCCTTTTCCATTTAAAGAACATACGGATCAATTACTGGGTGGGCGACAGTTCGATAACCCAGGAAGTATACCGGCTGCACAGCATGAATGATCAAACACTGTTAGTCGGCACATCGCAGGGTGTATATCAGGTTGCTGACAGAAAAATATCCCGTATCCTGAATCAAAAAAATGCAGTGATCAGCGACTTGTTCACAGACAGTAGCAAAAATATTTATGTGTGCGGACATTTGCCTGGGGAGAACATCTTCAGCAAAAAAGCAAAAAGAGTGAATCGCTTTTTTTTCATTTTTTGCACATCGGAGATCACCAGTCATAAAGACCAGCTGTTCTGGAACAATGGCGGGCATTTACTAAATCAGGAATTACCTGGCTTTCCCCGGCATACCATGTTCTCACAACCCCACTATCCCATTGAAATATCTTATTTTTTTAAGCCGGGAATCGTTTTTTGCGATAAGGGAGGCCAGGTCTGGGTGGGGTCCCTCAACGGCCTTTACCGGGCCTTCCCTTCGCTGGATACTGCTTTACAGATCAAGCCCTCATCGACCGTGCTCAGCCAGGGAATTACCTGCATGCGCCAACTGGATAACGGTCTTTACGCGATAGGCATCCGGTTTGGTGGCATCGCCTTGATGCAGGACACCACTATAATAGGCACTATCACGGAAAAAGATGGATTGCTGAATAATTCGGTAAAGTACCTGTTACCAATAAAAAATCAACTATGGGTCGCCACGGCCAAAGGGGTCTCTGTAATACAATTCAAATCTTACCAGCCCTTAAGCTATGCCATTACCAATATTGGCAGGAATGAAGGCCTCTATAATATCATCATCAACCAGCTTATCGAGTACCGGGGCAATATACTCGCCGCCACAAGCAATGGCATTTATGCCATTGAGGAGCCCGGTACATTCCTGGGAAAAGAAAGAAACATTATCCCGTTTTACATCAATAATATCCGTTATTATAAAGGAGATACAGCAGGTATAACCAGCCTCAGAGTACCCTTTGCGGAAAACAGCTTTGCGATAAAATACAGCGCCCTGTCATTCAGTTCACCGGCAGATATCAAATACTATTACCGGTTTGCCAACAAGGATACCACCTGGCAGGTGACCACCAACACCGAGCTGCTATTGGAAAATCTTTCGCCGGGCACCTACGATATCGAGCTAAAAGCAGGAATACACGGTGATCGCCGTTGGTCCGTTGTTCAGCACCTGGAGATCATTATTGACAAACCCTGGTGGCAGAATAACTGGTTGCGATTGGCCGCACTTGCGCTGATAGTGGCCGCTGTTTCCTTCTTCTATAACAGGCGTATAGCTAAAATAAAAAGCCAGGAAAGACAAAAGCTCGAGATGAAGACCACAATGGTAGAGATGGAACAGAAGTTATTGCACTCCCAGATGAACCCTCATTTCATTTTTAACAGTCTGAGCTCTATCCAGCAACTGATCGTCAGCGGCGACCGTACCGAGGCCAATGAATACCTCGTAAAGCTGGCACGGCTGATACGCCAAACACTGGATCTTTCTACCCGCTCTTTTATTACGGTGGAAGAAGAAAAGGATTACCTGGCAGAATACCTGGTCCTCGAACAATACCGTATGCCTTTGTTGTTCGATTTCAGCATCCATGTCGATCCGGCAATCGATGCGGGCCGGACAGAGATCCCTAATATGATGTTGCAACCGATCATTGAGAATTGCATCCGGCACGGGATCAAACACCTGGAAAAAAAGAAAGGCTTCATCACGATCCGGATGGATAAAAAAGAAGACCATATTCTTTGCAGCATTACCGATAATGGCGTAGGAAGGAGCCAACCCGGGAATGCTAACCGGGCCCTGTATGCCGCTCACAAAAGTTATGGTATGACAATCGTTCATAAACGGCTGAGCATTCTTATGGGGAATAACACCAACGAAGACATCCTCCAGGTACGCGACCTGGTAAACAACGACGGCTCTCCCGCCGGTACACAGGTAATTTTACAACTCCCATTTAAAACAATCAATCATGATCAGGGCAATTCATATTGAAGATGAACCACGGAACATTGAACTCCTGGAAACACTGGTCAACACCAACTGCCCCGAAGTGAGGCTGGAAGGCCATGCCAGCAACATAAAAGACGCACTGGTACTCATCAGTAACAAAAAGCCCCAGCTGGTATACCTGGATATCGAATTGAACCAGGGTAACGCATTTGAATTACTGGAAAAGATAAAAGAGCTGGGTACATTCGACTTCACCGTAATATTCATCACTGCATTCAACAATTACGCTGTAAAAGCATTCCGGTACAACGCCGTCGACTATCTTTTAAAACCGATCAGCATAGAAGAACTGAAGGAAGCCACCTCAAGGGCCGTTGAGAAAATAAAAAAGATACAGGGAAATGAAAATATCCTGGATGCCATCAAGCAACTGAAAATAAATACAGGACAACAAAAGGTCGGATTCCCGGTATCCCACGGGGTGCTGTTCGTCCACGCAGACGAGATCGTACGCTGCGAAGCAAAAGGAGCATACACCTGTATTTACCTGTCCAACGGGAAAAATATACTGACACAGAAAAATCTTAAACAAATAGAGCGCCTGCTACCGGAACCCGGTTTTTTACGGGTACATAATTCCTGGACCATCAATACACGCTACCTCAAAAAATACTACAGGGGAAAAAATTCTTATATGGAAATGGAGGATGGCAGTACGATCCCGGTCTCTCTCCGGAAGAAAGGAAATTTCCTCGACCTGCTCAACGAGGATGACAAAGATGGTACGGAACAGGAATGATTCTGCTTTTAGCGGAGCAATTTGCCTGTAAGCCGGAACAGTATCGATTTGATGAAATTGCGACTGCCTTCTTTGGCTACATAAATGAATTTGAACAGGAAATAATAAATCCCTTTGCCCTTCCGGGTCCGCATGATCTCCAGTTCATGCTTCCTCATTGTCTTGCGCAGTTTCAGCTGTTTGGCAATACCTGTACTGCCGCTGTTGATATGAATGATCGTTGTCCCGGCATAAAAGCGGATCGCATAACCGAGGTTCCTGATCTGCCCGCACCATAGCTGATCCTCCCCGTACATAAAAAAACGGTCATCAAGTTTTTTTTCGGGCAATTTTTCGATTACCATTCGCGGGAAAAGAAAAAAAGCACCGTTCACCCAATCGCATTCCGTATCCCGTTCATGCCGGAAATATTTTCCGAGCATCCGGGCCGATCTTTTTTTATACGGCATCAACAAAGGAATGAAGCGGAAAAGATCGGCCCGGATGCTGGGAAAATATTTCCGGCATGAACGGGATACAGCGTGTGATTGGGTGAACGGCGCTTTTTTTCTTTTCCCGCAAACAGTATTGAAACAATTGCCGGGAGAAAAGCTCGATGAACGTTTCTTTATGTACGGGGAGGATCAGCTATGGTGCGGGCAGATCAAGGACCTCGGTTATGCGATCCGCTTTTATGCCGGGACAACGATCAT
>JANOHQ010000266.1:0-6027 GCA_031406595.1 Chitinophagaceae bacterium | reverse complement strand
GCGTCTGACACCTTTCCGCAGGAGCGTCTGACACCTTTCCGCAGGAGCGTCTGACACCTTTCCGCAGGAGCGTCTGACACCTCTCCGCAGGAGCGTCTGACACCTCTCCGCAGGAGCGTCTGACACCTAAAAACATTAATGACTTAACCATCCCCCATGTTCAAAAAATTCTTCCAACGTTTAAAATTCAAAATGATTGCCCGCCAGTTGCGTCGGCCCAGCGGTACTACCGGAACCAAAGTGGGCGTTATGATGAATAAAGCCAATGAGTTTTTATATGATTTCACGCTGGACGTGATGAAACCCGCCGATAACAACTCCATTTTGGAGATCGGCTTTGGAAATGGGAAATTCTTTGATAAACTATTTGCCCGTGCAAAAGGATTAGCCGTTTCTGGTCTCGACTTTTCAGAGACCATGTATACTACAGCAATAAAAAACAACCCGGCTTATATTGAAAAAGGTAACCTCGTGTTGCAATTCGGGAGCAGTGACAAACTTCCTTTCCCGGACAAAAGTTTTGACAAGGTTTTTTGCATCAATGTTATTTATTTCTGGGAAGAACCACTGCAACATTTACTGGAAATAAAAAGAGTACTCAAACCCGGCGGGAAATTTTATGCCACAGCCCGTACCAAAGAAAGTATGCTAAAAATGCCCTTTACCCAATATGGCTTTTCTTTTTATGATACGCAACGATGGAAAGCCCTGCTGGAAAAAGCCGGACTGTTATTTATTGAAGAGCAATATGTCAACGATCCTGAATTTGATCCGGGCAGCATTGGTCTTGAAGGAGATAAGATATCTGCAAAGTCTTTATGTGCTGTCGCGGGTGGTGTCTGACGCCTACAGGGCGTCTGACACATAGAGCGGAGGCGTCTGACACATAGAGCGGAGGTGTCAGACACATAGAGCGGAGGCGTCAGACACCCCGCCTACAACTTCTCCAGCAACTCCTTTACACCCGGTCTCTTCTTATAATCGGATTCAAAGAACCGGTAGATCACGGTTGACTCTTTATCGATGATATACACGGCCGGAACCGGCAAATACTTTCCGTCTTCTGTATTCAGTTTCGAAAGATCGATCCCGGAGTTACGGTAACGTGTAACCGTATTCTCCGGCACTTCAAATTCTACATCATAGGCTTTCATGATCTTCGCCCCCTCGTCATACAAAACAGAATAACCCGCTTTTGTTTTTTCTACGGTCTTGGAAATATTCCCGGGTTTCTCCGGCGACACCGCGATCAACGTAGCTCCTTTGTCTTTGATCAACTGCAGCGAATCCTGGAGCCTGGATAACCATTTGTTACAATAAGGACACCATTCCCCGCGGTAAAACACGAGTACCACTTTCCCTTGTTTCAACAGATCCTTTAACCGGATCTCCTTTCCATCCTGGTCCTTCCCTTTAAAATCAGGCGCTTTCGAAGAGATAAATAAACCTTCGGGTGCCTGCTGTGCGTTTACCAGTTGTACAAACAATACCAGTGAAACAACCAATAACATTCTTTTCATATGAATAATTTCAATTTCAAAAATAGAACAACTCCACTGGAATAAAGGTCAGGCAGGCGACGAATAACCTAGGGTTTCGTTAAAACCCACCCGTTAAACCAAGATTAATTTTTCCTTACATTTGTTGCATCATTACCATTAACCTTATAAAAAAACCCAATGTCAAGTCACAAGGACAAATTCCTTACCAAACTGCTGATCGGTTTCGCAGCCATTATCGCGGGTACCCTGGTAACATTCTACGCCATTTTTGAAGCCGATCACGATTCCGACTGGTACTTTCTTGCCACACTGGCCGCCGTATTGGTCTGTGCCGGTATCTATTTCTGCCTGGCTGCTTTTGTACACAAGGTCAAAGCCGATTTCAGTAAGCGCCAGAAGTCCCGGGAACAGCAAAAATCACCTTCATCGGATTATTGATCCAGACGGGTTGCTTACTGAACATAAAATAGACAGCTCCTAATAAGAACGCAAAGCTGACCAGGTAGCGCCAGTGAAAAGGTTCTTTCAGGTACACGACAGCAAATATGGCAAAAATGACCCGCGTGATCGCTTCTATTCCTCCAGATCTTCGGTTGCAAGCTACGCTTGTGTCCGGAATGACAGTGAGAAATTAAAGTTCAACCCCGATAGTCCTGAGCATAGTCGAAGGATCGGGTGACCCACTACCGATTAACAGGATGATCGTATTCATAAAAAAAAGCCCGGCATAACCAGGCTTCCAATTTTATAGTGATTATAGTGCAATCGGACACTAACCATAAACCACAAACTATAAACAATAAACTAGTTTTGTTTCTCCAAATTCCTGAAATCCACCGGTACCAGCCTACTCACCCCGGGTTCCTGCATCGTTACACCATAGATCACATCCACGGTGCTCATGGTCATCTTATTGTGCGTAACAATGATGAACTGTGAGTTTTCGCTGAACTGGCGGATCATATTGGTGAACTTGCCCACATTGGCATCATCGAGTGGCGCATCCACCTCATCCAGTATACAGAATGGAGCGGGCTTGATCAGGTATATCGCAAACAACAAAGCGGTTGCGGTCAATGTCCTTTCACCACCACTCAACTGGGTCAGCGAGGTAGGACGTTTGCCCTTTGGCTTCGCGATGACGTCGATACCGGTCTCCGAGATATTATCCGGGTTCTCCAGTACCAGGTCACACTGGTCATCCTCGGTGAACAATGTTTTGAATACTTTCTGAAAATTTTCTCTTACCGCATTGAAGGTTTCCAGGAATTTTTGATTGGCCGTAATCTCCACTTCCTCGATCGTCTTTAATAAACTATCCTTGGCACTGACCAGGTCATCCCGTTGCTCGACGATAAAGTCGTACCTTTTTTTCATCTCGGTAAAAGCTTCGATCGCCGTCGGGTTCACTTCACCCAGGTTCTCGAGACGTTTCTTCATCCTGTCCGCTTTCTCCTGCAATTCTTCCACCGGTATCTCCCCTGTTCTTTCTTCACCCAGGATATCCTCAAGGTTGATCCGGAATTCCACATCCAGTCTTTCTTTCATTCCTGCCAGCTGCAGCTTCAGCTCGTTCAGCCTGTCTTTGATCGCTGCCAGCATATGTTCCACCTGCTCCTTGTCCTTTGCTTTATGACGGATCTCGCTTTCCTTTTCACTCAGCTGGTTACGGAAATTATAATATGCCTGGTCTGCCTCGTTCAAACGAAGCTCTTCTTCTTCCTTGTTCTTCATCAGCTGCAACAAACCTTCCTCGATCGCCTGCAATGATTGCGCTGACTGCTGAATATTATTAATGGTCTCTTCCAGCTGACTGCTGTTGCTCTGTATCTGCCCCTTGAGATCATTCAACTGATTGGTCTTGAATTCCAGCTCCTGTTTCAACGCACTGATTTTGCTCTGCTGCTTGGTAACATTCAGGTTGAATTCGTTGTACTGGCGGGTCGCTTCGTTATAATCGGTCTCTTTTACTTTGAAGGCCTCGTCCGCATCGGCCAGCCTGGCCGCATTCACCTGCAACTGTTCGTTGAACTGTCCCAGTTGATTACGAACGCCTTCCACCGAAGCAACTACCTGCTGCATCTGCAGGTTTAATTCTTCCAGCCGGTGCTGGCTATTGGTCTGCATCGAATGGAGATTCTCTAATTTATTATGGAGAGAAAACACCTCATTGGTCAACTGCTGGATCTCTTTCTCGGTATCACGGATCGTTGTCTCCCTCAGGTCTTCGTTGAAAGCGATCACTTCGTTATGCCTTGCCTGTATCTCGGAACGGAGCAGTTCCACAACGACGGATTGCGCACTGATCTCATCCTGCAGTTTCTCCAGGTTCTTCACCCGACCGATCTTTTTCCCTTCGATCAGTCCCACGCTACCACCGGTAAGTGAATATTTCCCTTTTACATATTTCCCGTTCTTTTCGATCACCACGAAACCATTGCTGTGGTGAGCAGAGTCGAACCATGCCCCATCTTCGACTGTCATGATAAATACATTGCCCAGCAGGTGTTGCGCAAGCTGTTTGTATTTTTCTTCCACTTCCACCACGCTCAGGGCCGGGATAGCTCCTTCCAGCTGGTGAGGCGGCAATTCAGCCTGTTGCTCCACGAATTTATTCAATAAGAAAAAGTTGGCCTTCCCTTTTTTATTCTCATCCAGCAAACGAACCGCCTGCAAACCTTCCTGCAGGTCATTCACCACATAATAACTGAGATAAGGCTCCAGTACATTTTCCAGTGCGGTCCTGTATTCTTCGTTTACATATAATACATCCGAGAGGATCGGTGATTCATGATTCCAGTTCGTGTTGTTGTGCAGGAATTTGACCGAATCAGGATAACCTTCCATCGAATCGATCATGCTTTTCAGCAGGTCGTGCTCGTTCTTTTTGGCATCGAGCTTTCTTGTTTCTTCGGCAAGATTATTACGCAACCCGTCCAGTACCGACTGGGTCTGTAATATCTGGTCTTTTGTATTTTCCTGGTGATGTTGTAGTTGTTCCAGGTCCACTTTCTTGATGCCCAATTCTTTTTCCTTCAGCATCCTGTCCTGGTCCAGATGGTGACGCTGATCCTCTCTTTGCTTTCTCTCCTCTTCGATCTGGCTGGTCACCCGCTGCAGGTTCTGCACCGAAGTATCGGCAACTGCTACTCTTTTCTCGGCATCGAACTGGCTGCGTTGTATCTGCTGGTATTCGGCACGGAGCTGATCGAGGTTGCGGCGCTTCTCATCAAGTATATTTCTTTTGCTATCCACTTCCTGGCGGAGTTGCTCCAGTTGTTCGTTTAGTCCCACCAGGTTCTTCTCTTCCTCTTCCACCTGCATACCGGTGAAACCGATACTCTCTTCAATACCTTTTAAATTCCCTTCTGCTTTTTGAAGGAAATCATTCAGGTTAGCTTCCTTTTCTCTCAGGTGTTCCAGGCGCTGGGCAGAAAGGTTCTTATCATTTTCTTTGCCACGGACGCTTTGCACCATTTCGTTGAAAGCATGCTGCATGGCCTGCAATGCTTTTTCTTTTTCGATAAAGACCAGTTTCTCCTGTTCGAGCGCCGCTTCATCCCGGGCGATCTCGGCTTCCAGTTTTATTCTTTTATCGGTCTCTATTTCCTGTTGTTCGTTTAATTCTTTATAGCTTAAGTTGAATCCTTCGAGTGCTGCTTTGGCCAGCTCGATACTCACTTCCCGGTATTCTTTTTTGATCTCATGGTATTTCTCGGCTTTTTTCGCCTGGCTTTCAAGTTGCTTTAATTGGTTATTGATCTCGAAAAGCAGATCCTCGATACGTGCCAGGTCCTGCTCGGTGGCATCCAGTTTCAGTTTGGCTTCTCTTTTCCTTGTTTTATAGATCGAGATCCCGGCAGCTTGTTCCAGCATCCGGCGGCGGCTATTTTCTTTATCCTTGATCAGGTCGTCCACCATACCCAACTCGATGATGGCATAACTGTCGGTGCTGATACCCGTATCCATGAACAGGTTCTGGATATCCTTTAAGCGGCACTGCACATCGTTCAGTCGGTATTCACTCTCCCCGCTTTTGTAGAATTTCCGGGTAATGGTCACGGTACTGAACTCAGTCGGCAGCAGGTTCTTGGTGTTCTCAAATGTCAGGTTAACCTCAGCCAAACCACTGGCAGAACGGGTCTTGGAACCGTTGAAAACCAGGCTGTCGAGGTTCTCACTACGGAGGTGACTGATCTTCTGCTCCCCGATCACCCAGCGGATGCTATCCACGATATTGGATTTACCGCAACCATTGGGTCCTACGATCCCTGTGATATTGTCGTCGAAGTTGACGATCGTTTTATCAGCAAAACTCTTGAATCCCTTGATTTCTAAGCTCTTTAATCTCACTTTATTCTTGTTTAGTAGCGGCGAATTTAAACTAAAGAAGGGTAAACAGGGCGAGAGTTGACAGGCAGTTATTCACAATGGGAGGTTAAGAATGTGAGTAGATTCTTTGTCATCCTGTCCCGATTCTTCGGGATGCCGAAGAATGGTTTTTGACCCAGCTACAGTGCGTATG
>JANOHQ010000259.1:0-1932 GCA_031406595.1 Chitinophagaceae bacterium | reverse complement strand
TATTGCCTATTGCCTATTGCCTATTGCCTATTGCTATTTAGCTCCGCAAAGATAAAAAACCTGCATCACGGTTTGTAAAAATTCCACTTCCCGCCCGGTTGCACCAGTATCGCGATTTCGCTCAGGTCGCTTTCCTGGTTATTCTTTCCCACGGCAGTGATCACATATCGGTAAGAGAAATGTTTGGAGGAAAGCGGTTCTGTGATCGTAAATCCTTCCGGCTTTGTTACCAGCCGGGAAATGTATTTGGGAATATTGCCAAAGGTCTCCGTATGCGAATCGGCTGCATACTGGTACACCACATAATATTTGATATCAATATGGTTCCTGGGATCCGGTTTTACCACCAATTGAATAATGGAATCATTGGCAATGCCTCTGTCTACGATGGGTGGCCAGGGCTTTTCATTACTGATCCAGCGCATAGGTGGCAAAAGCGCAGGGTACTTATAATAGTTATTTTGTAAACTGTCATTCCAGCCGTAAGGGTTCTTATTAAACGAATTGCTGCTGAAATAAATACTGCCTTGTACGTTGGGGTAGCGGCGTAACAGTTTTATCTGGTCCGGTAGCTGATTCGGGTTACTCCATCCCTTTGTTTCCCGGGTAGCGCCCCGGTAGATCGCATGGCCAATATAAATATGACGGCCATAGCTATAACGGCTCCACCAGTCGACCATTTTTTCATAATCCATTTTATCATCCCCGATCTCGCGGTATAACTGGGGAGTTACATAATCGATCCAACCATTCTTCATCCACAATAAAATGTCAGCGTAAAGATCATCGTAATTGGTCTGACCGGCCTTGCTGTCGCTTCCTTCCGGATCATCCTTATCGTTGCGCCATACCCCAAAAGGAGAGATACCAAACCGAACCAGTCTTTTTTCCTGGCGGATCGCCTTGCTTAATGCAAAGATGATCGAGTCGGTATTACTTCTTCGCCAGTCATCTTTTTTAAGGGAGGTACCGGATCTTTTATACGAGGCTTCATCCGGGAATTCTTTTCCGGTTATGCGATAAGGATAGAAGTAGTCATCCATGTGAATGGCATCCACGTCATAACGCTTTACAATATCGCGGACCACATTCACCACGAATTGTTGTGCTTCTTTATTCCCCGGATCGAAATAGCGTTTGTCTCCATATGTAAGAAACCATTCCGGGTGCTGGCGCATGATATGATTGCTGGCGATGGACGAAGTGCCGATCCGTTGCACCACCCGGTAAGGATTCAACCAGGCATGAAATTCCATACCTCTTTTATGGGTCTCGTCGATCATGAACTGCATCGGGTCCCAGTTAGGAGAGGGGGCTACGCCCTGTTGACCTGTAAGCCATTCGCTCCAGGGTTCAAATGGGGAAGGATAGAAAGCATCGGCAGCTGGCCGCACCTGGACTATCATGGCATTCATGCCATTGCGTTGGTGCATATCGAGAATATCGATAAAATCAGCTTTTTGTTTTTGGGGGTCGTTTACCGGTGCCAGCGGCCAGTCAATATTATTCACCGTAGTGATCCACACGCCGCGGAATTCATACTTGGGTTGAGAGAAAAGGACCGTAAAAAAACAAAGGGCAGGAATTAGTAAAAGGGATCTTTTCATTTCAATGGGTTGGAAGGTCAGATGGTCATAAAAGTCATATTGGTCATATAAAGCACATAGAGTCATAGATAACCACTTGCCTTAGCACGCATATGACTTATGTGACTAATTTGACAAAATTACATCATTCACCTCCATCACGGATCTTATCGAGCAGGTCGCTGAGAATATTAGCATCTTTTTCTGAAAGATTACCGAGTACCCCGTCTATTTCATCCTGGCGGGCATCCAGTCTTTCGAGTAGTTTTTTCCCTTTATCACTGATAATGACATCAACCAGGCGGCGATCATTCTTACAGGTTAGTTTTTTTACCAGTCCTTTGGC
>JANOHQ010000225.1:0-4305 GCA_031406595.1 Chitinophagaceae bacterium | reverse complement strand
CGTAAAGCCGCGACCCGGTATGGTCTTGAACTGTGCTGCGGACACCAGGTGTTTATCGATGCTGGCCAGTACCTCAGCAGGTTCGTTTATTTCAACACTGCGGCTTTGACCTGATGATTTGGCTTGTGTATCGTGTGTATCGGGCCGGTTCGTCACCGGTGCTTTGGTAACGCTATCCGTAGTTGGCGGTAATTCATCCACGGATTGATCGGCTTTATTCTCGCCACCTTTACAGGATCCCAGGATTATGAGTGCCGGGATCAGCATAACGATCAGCTGTTTCATAATTACAATATTATATACACTGCAAACTACAGTATATCTTAAGCCAGAGCAATAGGCATTGTCCACAGGGTTTAATAACTTGGTTAAGGGCCGGATGCAAAGAAAAGTAAAGCCGGTTTAAATTCCTATAATCTATATTATGTTAAATCGCACCTGGGAGTAGTACAAAGAAAAAGCTCGGCTTTTGTTTGTATACCACATCCAGTATGGTACCGTGTCAGGATGCCAAATATTTTAGTTTTTTTCAGCTAAACTCTATATTTTTTTTATATTGAAACCTACTGAATGACCTACATTAAACTGATTAATAAGATTTTAACTCCAAAGACGACCGAAAAGGCCGTTGTTTTGGACTTATTTGCAGGCTGTGGCGGACTATCGTTAGGCTTTGAAGCTGCTGGTTTTAAGACAATTGGGTACGAAATGAATCCGGATGCAGCTAAGACTTACAATGCCAATTTACTTGGCAACTGTTACACGGAAAAGCTCTCTTTGGATTTTCAATATCCCCGGGCTGATATTGTAATAGGTGGCCCACCCTGCCAACCTTTCAGCGTTGGCGGAAATCAAGAAGGAATACATGATACTAGAAACGGGTTCCCCATTTTTATTGATGCTATACGCAAAGTTAAGCCGAAGGTTTTCATGTTTGAAAACGTACGTGGGTTGCTGTACACAAACAAATGGTATTTTGATATAGTTTGTGAAGAGCTTAGAGATTTGGGCTACAAGATAGACTTTGAGCTATTGAACGCTGTAAATTATGGCGTACCGCAAAACCGCGAAAGATTGTTTTTGATAGGCCACAATTCAACTTTTGATTTCCCTGAAAAGCAAACCAAAAAGGCCACTGTTGGCGATGCCATCAGCGACATGATGGCCCACACTCCTATAGAAAGCAAGTTTCTTACCGCCGCCCAGGACGTGTATATTGCCAATTATGAGAGAGCTTCAAAGTGCATTAATCCCCGTGATCTATACGCTGACAGGCCAGCCAGAACGTTAACCTGCCGGAATCTGTCAGCCGCTACTGGTGACATGCAAAGAGTAAAACTGCCTGACGGCAGACGTAGAAGGCTTTTAGTGAAAGAGGCTGCAAGGATTCAGAGCTTCCCCGATAATTTTCAATTCACAGGGAACGAAACCAGCCAATATTATCAGATCGGTAACGCCGTGCCCCCTTTGATGGCATATAAGATAGCAATGTGCATTAAAGAATGCTTCAATAAAAGGAGGTCTCCGAAGCTATCATTGTCCTTAACCAAATAACTGCTAAATGCAGGATTATATTCCGAAGTCCCAGAAATCGGCCGGCGTTAAAACACTAATCAATCAGGCACTTGATATTCTACAAAGCGTGGGTATTCCTTTTGCAGGCAAAAGAGAAAGGGGTCTTGAAAGCATGGCAATGGTGTTCCTGGCTGTTGCGGAAGTCACCGGGTCATGGAAAGAGGCAAAAGGTCAGGACGATCACCGGCATATTACGACAAGGGATATAATTAAATTCATAAACTTTAACTATGAAGAGCAAATATCACTAGGCTCTTACGATGATATCCGAAGAAAGCATTTAAAACTTTCTGTTCTGGCAGATTTAATACTAAATAGCGCAGACAACCCCAGCGCATCAGCAAACGATCCAACAAGAGGCTACACGCTCAGTTCTGATTTCAAGGCATTGGTAAATTATTATAATACTGATGAGTGGCATATTAAGCTAAAGCTTTTCAATAAGAACAAGCCTACTCTTACAGAAATATTGAAACGAAAAAGGGATTTGCCAAAGGTTCGGGTAAATCTCCCGTCTGGTCACATATTGGATTTTTCACAAGGCGGACACAATCAATTAATCAGAGAAGTATTAGAAGAGTTTCTGCCCAAGTTTGGGCAGGGTTGCGAAGTGCTTTATGTTGGCGACGCAACCAACAGGTTTCTGTTTAGAGAAGATCAGAAACTGTACGAGCTAGGGTTTTTTGAGCTTTCACATGATTCACTACCGGACATCGTTGCTTATAATGCAGAAAAGAATTGGCTATTCTTAATAGAAGCTTTTTATTCATCAGGCCCGATGAGTGAGGAGCGAATGCTAGAATTGAAAAAATCGGCCATAGGTTGTGCCGCCGATTTAATATTTGTGACCGCTTTTACTTCAAAAACCGACTTCAAAAAGCACATAGCTGAAATTGGTTGGGAAAGCGAAGTTTGGACTGCTGATAATCCAGATCATCTGATCCATTTTAATGGCGGTAAGTTTTTCGGGCCTTATAAACCTGAATAGCTTGTTACCATCCTTGCTCTCGCTGACGTCCACCCTCAATACATTTTTCTTTGAACTACTCCCCTCACACCCCCTGCGGCTTCGGGTGTATAAAAAAGTTACACCCTCGACTACACGATGAAGGAAATAAAAAGCTCGGCTTCTGTTTGTATACCAGCAAAAAAAAAGAGGCCGAAGCCTCTCTGATTTATTGATATTTTTTTTGTCTTTATTTAATCGTATCCCACAGATCATTCCACTTCTTCTCTTCTGCTGCATATTTTGCCTGGTCAGCCGGTTTGCCCTTGGCCTGGATCTTTTTATTGGCGAATATATCCGCCAGGTAGCTCACCGCTTTCTTATACTGTTGTTTGTCTCTTAATTCCATTTTGGAACGGGTGGCAAAGATCGCCGCGGCTTTTTCGTAAGGTTCCTGTGCCTGGCCCAGTTCATCACTGTACTTTTTATCCAGCGCATCTCTTTTGGCAATATCTTCTTTGGAAGCCATGGTACCGGGTTTGGTACGTGTCTTCATCTCCGCCGCGTGGTCTTCCCTGTCTTTGTTCACTTTTACGGCTTTGTTGATAAAATGGTCGCCCATATAAAGAAATGGCACTTCATAGCCAGGTTTGGCCGCAGCGGCTTTAGTGAAAGCTGCGATCATTTTCTTTTCCAGGTCGGCTGCGTTGGCGGGTATTGCTACACCTTCCTTGGGGTTCAGCGCATCAAAGATCACTTCTCCCAGCACTTCATTGGCTTTGAAATTCGATGGATCGGTGGCCAGCACTTCTTCCACTGCTTTTATTTTATCGTCAAGACCTTCCACCAGCCCTACGGCAAAATCTACCTTGTCGAAATTGAAATAATCGCTCTTCGGATACAGTTCTTTGCCCAATGCTTTATATTTTTCAAAAGCGGCCATATCCTTTTTACCGAAATAATGGCTGACGAGATACCGGTAAATACTTTCAAATCCTTCCCCGGCGATCTTGTTGTCGGCCAGGCGGGTATAATATTTCACCGCTTCCTCTTTATTGCCGGTGTTCTCCGCGGTTACACCCGCAAGGATCAGTACATTGGTGTCGATCGGTGATTGAAACAATTTTTTGCTGATCAGCAGGTCGGAATACTCGACAGCTCTTTTGAATTTATCATACGAAGACTGCCATTTTTTTGCAGAGTAGTCCGTATACCCGGATGTATAATAATTGGAATAGAGGTTGATCGGTCCGTTCTGGTAGATCGGGTCGCTGACCATCGCCAGGTCCGGTTCCATCTCTTTATATTTTTTAAAAGCCAGGTCTGCTTCATTGGCCAGCTGGTCTCCCGCGGCTGTACCCTTGGTCGCTTCATCCATTGATAAACCGGCATAGATAGCGGCTTTCAGGATATACGCTTCGGCTTTACTGGTGAATTTGGCATTCCCCATGGCCTTGTCAAGGTCTACTTTTGCTTCTTTATATTTGTTAAATATCAATTGGTTCTTAATGTCCTCGTACTTCTGGGCATTGACCAATAAGGCTGGAAGGCTCATCGTTAATAAAAAGAGAATTCTTTTCATGTGTGTTTAGATTGATTTACAAATTACTGTTTATTCAGTAGTCTCAGGGTTAGATGTATTTTCTCCCGTTTCAGTTGCCTCAGGCGCCCCGCCATCCTCAGCTACCGGCAGATCCGTTATCGGTTGCTCCTGGTCTTCCAGTTGCGTGATCGCTGCGATCTCATCTCCTTCATCCAAACGGATAAGCTTCACACCCTGTGTG
>JANOHQ010000166.1:0-18966 GCA_031406595.1 Chitinophagaceae bacterium | reverse complement strand
CTGGTATATGAAAAGAATCTTTTTGCTTCTATCCGCCGCCCTTATGACCGCCTCCGTTTTTTCCCAGGCAAATGATGCCCAATTTGGCGCTAACACCAACACCGGTTCATCGGGGAAATCTCAGCAAAAACAGGCAGAAGTCCTGAACAACCGCAATAAGAATGAGGACAAACTGGACCAACTGGATATTACGGGACTTGGGGGATCTACCTTTTCTACCATGAATCTCCCCAATTTTTCTTCTAAAATCGCCAGCACGAATATCAAGATCACCTTATCCCTTTTGACGGGCGCCAACAAAGCTCCGGGCCATCAACTGGTATTTACTTCTGAAAGCGAAAGAAATGCTTACGCGGTAGAAACACAAAATGGTATCACCAGCATATTTTTCCCGATGAGTACGTATGCATTCATTCAACAGAAACTTGAGACGGCCGTGGCGCAAAAAAAGAAAGTACAATTGAAGATCACGCAAAACCCGGATGGATTCCGGGAAGGCGTGTTGATCTTTTGATCCCCGGAATTAATTGCGTTTGTCTTATTCGGACAAACCCGAACTAATAACTCTTAGAACTGTCACAGCTCCTGTGACAGTTTTTTTTGTAGCTCTTTTTATTTTTACTGCCTATTCTCCTGCCTGTGTTTCCTGCTGTTGCTGCCGGGCATAAAGACCCGCATAATAACCATTCAGACGAAGTAGCTGCTCATGGGTACCTTGTTCTACGATCACACCATCATCCAGCACCACGATCTTGTCAAAACTGAAAAGGGAAAAGATCCGGTGCGTGATAATGATCGCGGTCTTATCGTTCAGGTACTCATTGAGATTGTCAATGATCTCCTTCTCGGTACTGGCGTCCACTGCACTCAGGCAGTCATCAAAGATCACCAGGCCGGGATTTTTGACCAGGGCCCGGGCAATGGATATCCGTTGCTTCTGACCTCCGCTTAGGGTCACTCCCCTTTCCCCGATCATCGTGTCATATTGCTGCGAAAAACCGGCGATCTCTTTCTCCACGCTTGCCTGCGCCGCAGCTTTTCTTACGGCAGTGCTATCCGCATGATCAAGTCCAAAACCTATATTATTCTCCACCGTTTCGCTGAAGAGGAAAACATCCTGTGGCACATAACTGACCTGCTCCCGCAATGTTTTGAGATCATGTTGCTGAATATTGATCCCGTCCAGTTCCAGTGTGCCCGAGCTTACATCATACATGCGGAGCAATAATTGGGCAATAGTCGATTTACCCGACCCTGTCCTCCCGACAATGGCCACTTTCTCTCCTTTCTTTACCTGCAGGGTAAAATTTTTCAACGCCTGTATACCGGTATGCGGGTAGGTAAAACTGACATTCTCAAAATGGATATTACCGGATAAGTTTACCGGGACTGCTCCGGGGGCATTTTGGATCGCAGGCGTTGTTTCCAGGAATTCGTTGATCCTTTTTTGCGAAGCAGCGGCCCGCTGGATCATACTGGCCGTAAGACCGATAGCACTTACGGGAAATGTCAGCATATTCACATACATCACAAATTCTATGATCGTGGCCAGGTCTGTCTTCCCGGGATCGGCGATATGATGCAACCCGCCGATCATAATAGTCAGTAAAGTACTTAACCCGATCAGGAAAGTGATCGAAGGAAAATAAATGGCTTCCACTTTTGCCAGGCTCACAGCATTCTTTTTATACGCTTCGCTGTTCTTTGTAAAAAAACCAAGCATTGCTTTTTCCTGTACAAAGGATTTGATCACACGGATCCCCGAATAGGATTCCTGTGCATTGGTGGTGAGATCGGACAGGGACTCCTGTATCCTTTCGCTTTTCTTATTAATCGTATTGTTGACAAAATAGATCGTGATGGCGAGGATGGGCAAGGGTGCCAGCACATAGAGTGTAAGCTCTGCGTCTCTTTTCACCATAAAGAACACACTAAGCGAAATGATCGCCACCAGGTTGGCCAGGTACATGATGGCGGGACCGGTGAACATCCTTACCCGGCTGATATCTTCTGCGATACGGTTCATCAGGTCGCCGGTACTGTGTGTTTTATAAAAGGCCGTATCGAGTTGCTGGTAATGTTTATATACCTGGTTCTTCTGGTCGTATTCTATATGCCGGCTCATAACGATGATTGTTTGCCGCATTAAAAAAAGAAAGAATCCGCGGAGAAGGGCCAATAACAGGATGGTGATCCCGCAAAGCGCCACTACTTTCACCCAGTTAGCGCCACCCGATGCTTGGATCCCTGTCGTCAATTTTGCCACCAATGGATCGTATTGCGGAGGGTTATTGCGGGGCGTATACCCCGGGAAAAGCTGTTGAACAAAATCGATCACGAAGCCGGTGACCTGTGGCGAAAGCACGTTGAAATAGTTGGAGAGGAAGACAAAGATGATCCCTCCCCCAAGACGGATACGGTATTTCCAGAAATATTTATTGAGGGCTTTTAAATGTTTCAAAAAAGGTATTTAGGCAAAAATAAATGATCAGGAAATAGAACTAAATAATATATGACCGCCGGGATGCAAAGGGCTGATATCATCATAGGAAACAAAAATGGTTCCTGGGGATTATTTTCAATGATCCCTCACGCCTGCGGCGGGCGGTAGCAACCTATTTAAATGGCCAGCGCTTCACGCTTTGCATTTTCAGGGGCCATTTAAATAGGTTGCGGGCTGTTGGTTACAACTTTCGAACCTTTTTGTAAAAGATTTAGAAGCAACAATAAATTTCCTCAACGATGATAATTTTTAAAAAAAACACCATCAAAGAAGTCTTTCGCACAAATGCACTTTCTGTAAGCCCGGGGTCTGACCTTCTTAATGTGTATAAACTTTTTTCACATGATTTTTCTGCAGAAACGATTTGATTGAAGTAACATATTGTTCTTTATATGCTGATGTTGTAAGATCGTGCCCGGCCGTTTTAAACTCTACCAACCGGCTTTTAGTATTCCTGAACGTTTGTTGAACCTTCAGGGCCTCTTCCAATATAATCGCTTTATCGCGGTCACCAATCATAAGTAAAAGAGGGATGCCTGAAATTTTCTCCAATGAACTATCGATATTACCTTCATTCATGGCGGGGAGTCCCTGAATTTTATAGGTACGTTTAAAACTCTCAGCCAATGAATACGGAATACTTTCCAAAATGATTGCCTTTACCGGGTATTTCAATTGTTCGGCGGCAAAAATAACAGCTCTTCCGCCATGGGAATAACCAGCTAAAATCAACGGGCCATATTTTTTAAGCTCTCGATTGTAATAGTCCATTACGGCCAGCACATCCGACCGGATATCAGGACCACTGGTGGTTTTGTCACCTCCACTTTCTCCGCGGGCACGCAGATCCATCAGTATTGTATTGTAGCCCAGTTCATAATATATTTTTGCCCTGGAGATCATATTCCCCTTATTCATCATAAATCCATGTACTAGTAAGACTGTCCCTCTTTTCTTTTTTTGCGGCATCCACCAAAATGAAATAGTCGTTCCCTCTGTGTTACTGACCCTGAGAGATTTATAAGATACATCCGGATAGGTTGTCATAGTGTCCAGGGAAGGTTGCCGGGCTTCGTATTCCAACCGGAGTTTTTCAAAATCAACCTGTGCCAAAATGTTTGTTGCCAAAGACAACATGATAAGTAACAGATGCCATTTTCTCATATAGTGTATAATTTTATAAGAATATGAAAATACGCAGCCTGACACCTCCCTTCAACTTTAAGGGATGAACTCCCTGTTTATGGGACGAAATTAAAAGGAGATTTTTTTTTAGAGGCTTAACTTTGTTTTATCATGTTCCATTTTATAGAAACCCGGTTTCCATTCACCCGGGGGTTAAGAAAAGAACTTCTACATATATCTGTCGTTGGCTTTTTTGCCCTGGTCGTTTTTTATTTTCTCCGGCCTTTCGGATTGAATCGGGTGAATGATCTCCTGCTTTTAGGTTTTGCCGTTGTAAGTATTTTAGCTGCAAGTATCTTTACTGTATTCAGCCATATTTACTACAATTCCTTTATGCGGGACAGCAATTGGACTATTGGTCATGAAATTATCCGTTCGCTGCTATATCTCGTATTTATAGCAACAAGCATAATGATTTACGGTGATGTGGTTGAAATCGTTAAGATCAGCTTGTCAAATTTTTTCATTTACCAGTTCTATACACTACTCATCGGCTTTGTACCGGTTACAATCAGGACAATATTACTTAGGAACTGGCGTCTGAAGATAGATCTGCAAGAGGCTGTAAAAATGACTGAATATCTAAGAAGGAGGAAGATCACCACCGATGAAAAAATAATCAGGCTGGAAAGCCCCTTTTCCTCAGGGGTCCTGGAAGTTAGCAATCACTCGATATCCTATATTGAGGCCGCTCAGAATTATATCATCGTAGTATTGAGCCATGATCAAACGAATAAAAAAGAAATGATACGACTGACCATGAAGGAGGCATATCAGCAAATCAACGATCCTTTGATTGTGTTTTGCCATCGCTCCTATATGGTCAATTTGCGGAAAGTAAAGAGAATTACCAGCCAGTCATCAGGTTCAGGACTTGTTTTAGAAAATACCGACATTATCATCCCCTTATCAAATTCTTACAGGGATGCAATAAAAAAGGAACTACTCCGGATTTAGATGGCCGGGTGTAGCATTCTAAACAATTGAACTCCCTTAAATGAATTGATGAACGATATTTTTAGCATGGCTTACTCCATTTGTTGGTGCTCCGTCCTTTTACTTGTATCGCACGCTTCATTTAGTTTGACGGAAAACCCAATGGTGTAAAAAGCTTACCCTCCAGACTTGGTTGAAAAGCTGTGTAAACAGGCCTTAAAAAACAATTTGATCAAGTACTTCAAAAAAAAGGTCGTACATCTCTCTTAATAAATCTGGAAATGTTTGCTTGTTATAAGTTTTCGGCAAAACAAATATTGGATTGTCAAATGCCTTTAAAAAATATTCATGTATTGAAAATGGTTACAATACCTAATATAGAATATTAAATTAGTTTCGGCTTAGTTCCGTTTTGGTTCCGGAAAAACAGAAACGGAAAACTGTCAGTTCTCCGTTTCTGTTTCAACTAATTAATTATCAAACATTTACGCGGAGAGAGAGGGATTCGAACCCCCGGACCTTTTGAGTCAACGGTTTTCAAGACCGCCGCATTAGACCGCTCTGCCATCTCTCCGCGGCAAAAATAGCCCTGTGACGGTTATCCGCAAAATTGAATTCAATAATTTTAGATAATACCTATTGATTTCAAGTAATTATAGCCGTCAATTGTTTTGAAAAAAAATTCTCTCTTAGCCGCCGCTGTTCTTGTTGAAAATTTTTCGGTATGGTGAATAACAAAGGGTCTTCTTCCTTTTGTAGACCTCACCTTGCCTGCATTATGATTTCTAAGCCTCACTTCCATGTCCTCACAATGCCCATAGTAGTAGCGTCCATCTTTCAGGCTCTTGAGTATATAAGCGAAAAAAAAACAAAGGGCAAAGTATAATGTAGGTTGTTAGGACCTTTTGAGTCAAGGTTTTTCCCGAAGGGATCCCTATGGGACAAGACCGCCGCATTAGACCGCTCTGCCATCTCTCCGCGGCAAAAATAAGGGCAGTAGCGTTTCATTCAAAATCAATCTGCTTTTTTAGGGATTTCTTTTTGAGAAAGGTTTAGAAAGGTATGAACCACATGGATCAGAGGTTACAATAGTAAAACACATAGTCTATGTGAAAACCTATGTGTCTATTGCTTCTCCTATGTGGTTCAGAAAAAAAGGAAGATCCTTCAATGCAGTTATTTCACCAGCCCAGCGGCCTTTTCGGCAATGGCAGCAGCCAGTTCGGGGAGCTTGTCTTTGCTACCAGCCAACTCAAATTTTGTTTTGATCAGTTTATTTTGCTTGATATTAATGTTCACTGTCAATGTATTTCCTTTCACGGTATAACGACCGCTCAATGAATAAGCATCCGGCGAATTGGTGGCTGTTACGTACACGATCCGGCTGTCTGCTCCTCTTGTTGCGATATCATTTAATTGCAGGTTGATCTGCTTGCTCAGCTCCAGGTCATCATCTGCTACGTTCTCATCACTGTTCTGAAAATTGCTGGCAGCGAACATAGGTTTCTCCCGTGGCAAAATAATTGTAGCCATCACTTCTTCATCTACCAGGCCGATATTAAAATTGGTATTGGTCACGATCTGCGGTTCCTGTCTCGCCCCATTCTCTCTTGCCAGGTCGATCACCGTTTTTTCTGCGGCAGCGAACCAACGGCTTACATTGAGGTATTTTCCATCTTCCAGTATATCCGGTTGCTGCCGGATCGCTTTTAATAAAGAATAGGTCAATATGCCCTGCGAATACCTTCCCATTTCATAAGCACTCTGGTCGCTGGCAGATGCGGAGAGAATAAACAGGCCCGATTTTTCATTCAGCTTGTCGATCGCTTTTATCTGCTGCGCTTTATCGTCATTTCTAACCGTCAGCTCTTTACCCGCAATATCATTGATCGCCTGCCCGCTGTTACAGGCATCGAAGATCAGGATACGCTTCTGTGCTTTGATATGTTGCGGCTTCATCCATTCCACCAGTTCAGCCGTGCTGATGCCCACATCTTTCACGGCAGCAGTAGTGGAAAGTGTTGATGCATCTGCCGTTAAGAAATAGAACTGTTTACTACCTGCTTCCCCGCTCATTACGCCGTGCCCTGCAAAGAAAACAAGTAGTATATCATTGGCCGTAGCCTTCTTACCGATCTCTTCCATCGTTTTTTTGATGCTGTTCTTTTCCGGTAGCAGGTAACGTTCTTTCGCGGTAGTAAGATTGTACATAAAAACATGTTCCTTGCCATCGGTGTTCAACAACTTCTTCGCGGCAGCCGCAACTGCATTGGAAATATCCGTAGCATCTTTGGCCGCGTATTTAAGATCCAGTTCATCGCCTTTATAATCGCTTACGCCTACCATCACTGCGTACAGGTTAGGCGGGGCGGCTGTTTCCTTCGACTTATCTTCTTTAACGATCAATCCCCTCGAGGAGATCGCATTGTCTGCGGTATAGGCTTTTACCGTAACAAGATTTTCTTTTCCTGCCACAAAAAGATTACTGATCTCTGCTTTTTTTACGATAAGTTCGAAAAGATCGCCGGCTTTTTTAAGTTGGGCCTGTTTGTATCGTTTCGCTTCGATGCCGTTCACATACACAACTGTTTCTCCCAGTCCGCCGCGGCGCGGTCTTATCATAAAAGAATAATTACCCGTATGGTCCATCACGTTTTCCACCTCTGGCGTAAGACCGCAGATATTGAGTTCGCTTAATGTTTTAGCATTGATACTTTCGCCTTTCATCACCCGCCCGGAAAGATCGGGAATCCAGAGCTGGTCCTTTGCCTGGTCCAGTTCGATCACTTCGCTGCCACATACAAAATAGAGCAGCTTGCGGGCTGCTTCCGTGCCATCATATCTTCCCTGGTCATCCTGCACCAGGTAATCATCTTCGCCTATAACAAAATGACGGTAAGCCATGCGGAAATCATTCATGTCGTATACTTCCATCATATCATCATTCAGCAGGTACAGATAGCGGCCTGCATCCGCGAATGCCAGCTTGTTCGCGGTCAGTTGTTTCAGTATCTTTCCGCTCTGCAGTTCCCGAACGATGACTTTTGATGCAGACTGGGCAATTAAAACCTCCCCGTTACGTGCAAAATAATAGTCCACATTCGGGGTGAAATTTTCCAGCTGGACAGTGGTTGTTTCGTCCTCCACTGTAATCCCCGTCACCGCAAAACGGCCACTCATATAAACGATCCTGATATTTTTTCCATCCGGTGAAAAACTTGCATGGTTGATGGCGCTGATCGTTCTCACCAATTTACCGGTGAATGTTTCCCATATCTCTACTTTTTCCTGGTCGCTATACAAACAAAAAAAATATTTTGAATCCGTACTCATTCCGATCTTTTTGGGAAATCTTGTTTCCACATCCACGGAACGCACCAACTGCTGGGTGGCAACGGACCATACTTTCACTTTATTCTCACCTCCGGTGATGATATAATTCCCGTCTGCGCTGAAACATTGTTCTGTGAACATACTGGTGCTGTCGATTCTCATCAGCCGTTTGTTATCGGCGATCCGTACGAGCTCCACAGAAAAATCATCGTCGTGCAATATGTATTTTCCATCCGGGCTGAACTTGCTGAAGGATTCATAAGATTGACTGCGATCCGCCAGCGTCTCCTCCACTCCCCCTGCCGCATTCAGCAATACGCTGCTGGCTCTGCCCCCGGCTACCACGATAAAACGATCATCAGGACTGAAATCGGCGCTGGTAGCCCATTCATTTTTAAATAACTGTTTGTAAAAAAGTACTTTCCCGCTGGTCGCATCGATCTTGCGGACCACCCCGTCGCGGGAAGTGGTCAGCAGGAACCGTTCATCGTTTGAAAGGCTTATGGCAGTAAGCCGCTCATTATGGACACCGTAGACCATTTCCTTCTTTTGGGTTTCCAGGTTCCATCGGCTTAATAGGGGATCATAATTTCCTGTAACGATCTGCCTCCCATTCTTCAGGTAGTGCAAATAATAAAGCGACTCTCTTCCCGGCCGGAAACTAAAAAGGAATTTATTGGTCATAAGATCCCATATGCTGCAAAAGCCACTGCCATCACTCATGGCAAATGTTTTTCCATCCGGTGACACCCTTAGCTTGTATACCCATGCCTGGTGCCCCTGGAAAGTTTGAATAAGCTTGCCCGTAGATATATCCCAGAGTTTTCCGGTATTATCTCCGGAAGAAGTGAGTACTTTTTTTCCATCCGGGTGAAATTGGGCACTCCATACTGTATTGGTGTGACCATTAAAAATGACCGGCTCCTTAGCTGTTACAAGATCCCATAGTCTCGCCGTCTTGTCGTCACCTGCACTCAGCAATTGTTTATTGTCTGCCGAAAATACCACATCGATAACTCTTGCTGTATGCCCTCTCATCATCTTCCGTACAGCCGGTTTTTCTACTGACCACAATTCAATTATCATCGCACCAAATAGAGCAATTGCTTTACTGTCGTGACTGAACTTTACCCCGGAATTGCTGGCACCGGAAGAGAATTTTTCTTTTAACTGCAATGTTTTTGCGTCCCATAAATAAATAACCGATTCCCCGCCGATAGCAATATATTTTCCGTCTGGACTGATATCCAGTCCTTCGCAGTATTTCTGTTCACCGAGTATCACCGACTTGCCGGTGCCGATTGTATAAATTTCAGGTGGAGAGAAGCTGGTAATCACAAGGCTTTTGTCATCCGGTGTAAAAGCAAGGTTATAAATATTACTTCGAGATAGTGTTTTCAGCAGTTTCCCTGTATTGGCTTCCCAGATTTTGATTTTACCGTCGAGGTCCGCGGATGCATATATTTTTTCGTTATGACTTACCGCCACTGCTTCCATCTGGTTACTGTTCCCTGTTGGGAGTACCAGTTCCGGTTGCTGCGCAACTATTTCAGTAGCCAGTAACAGGCAACAAAAAATGAAATATATCCTGCTTCTTTTCATCGGTAAAATTTTCGAAAAGTTATTACTATAAACCCGTGCCGGGAATACCTGCCGGAGGGTATATTATCCTGCCCTCTTATTTATTGGGAACAATGGTAAAGCCCACGCTGAAGATCGTACCGTTCTGATCCGTGTTGACGGTGGGGTTCTCATCTCCCCTGCTACGCATGCCATTTATTTTTGATTGTTTAAAGATCTTCGCCATATTATTCAATTCGCCGGCGGGTCCGCGGCTACCCTGGTCGTTGGTATCATCTGTCAGGATATCTTCCAGGTCCAGTTTTTCTTTTGAAAGGAATACTTTCAGCATTTCTTCTCCGTACGGTTCCCATATCGTGATCGACAATGTTTTCAACAACAGCGAGTCACCTGCATTGACGGTGCAATCCTCTGCCCGTATTGGCGCCGGGTAATCATTTTTATCTTTCAGTTTTTTATTCGGTAACATCGGGTTGATCTTTCCGTCAGGTTGTACATCGACAATATTGATGAAAAATTTCTTATCGCCGGTATTAATGATCTTTAAATAGACCTCGTCTCCTTTTTGAAGCTCCAGTCCTGTTAGTTTCCTTCGTGAAGCGAGTTTGGCACTGTCGATATTCCCGGCAGCATCCAAAAATACCAGTTCCACCCTGCCCGTCAGTCCTTCTTCCTTAATGTTCAGGTTCTGTAAATACTGGAAGCGATTATACCGTTTTACAAGTTCCCTCATCACGGCAGTATCACCCAATGAAAAAGTTTCTGCCCCAAAAGGAATACCGCTGTTAGCATACTTGTAAATCCATTTATCGGTTGTTCCCAATGTATCGAGGTAGAGCTCGCCATCGTTGTTCAATTCCACCAACTGAAAATCTTTGAACGCGGTCTGCGCTTTTGCTTCAGCACCCGGTATTGTATTATTTACTTTCAGTCTGATCTTTTTATCACCGTAAGACATTTCCGTCACAAAGACCCAGGGCGCTTTTTTTACCAGTTCTGCATCGGGTTTATCCAGTTTAACAGTGGCCGTAAAATTTTTCGCTGCCACCACTTTCCCTTTTTGCAATGCTTCCTTTCCCGAGGGATCCAGGGTACCGGCCGGATAAAAACTGACCATAGAGCCTGCCGTAACACCCGAAACGGTTCCGGCGCTTATTTCCACGGTGTCTGTATTATTTTGTTGCGGGATGACGGTGAAATAAACCTTTTGTTTTACATATCGCCCGCCAAACAATTCCCTGTCGATTCCATCGCCTTCCAGGACCGGTCGTTGTTTGGGTGATTTTTCCCGCATTATGTTTTCAATCGAAGCAAAGAGGCCGCGGTAACTTGTATTGCTGTCGAGTGTCGATAATGCTTTGCTAAACGCATAGGATAAAGAGCCTACGGGCTGCCTGTTCTCGTCAGATGTTTCCCAGTTTCGTTCCTGTGCCCTTGCCCCGGATAACACAACATAGGTAGCTGCACCGGGATCCAGTTTCACTTTCGAATCTTCTTTGAAAACGCCTGCCTCATCTTTTATACCCTGTTTTTTTGTATCAAATTTATCGCTGATCATTGGGTTGTTGGAACCTCGTACCACGGCAGTTCCCGAACCTCTTGTACCCGTACCGGAATGACAGGCATCCAGTAATACCAGGAGATCTCCCGTACTCCCGATATTATTCCTGATCACCGTGACTTTCTCCCCGAACTGGTCGTCCCGGAAATAGCCGGGCGCATACTTTGCATAGCTGACCGGGTTGGAAGTGTAGACGGCGTCGATGGGCACGATCGCTTCATCCAGCCTGTCCATTTCATCAACACCATCATCTTCCAGTTGCTGTCCATGCGATGAAAAATGAATGACCACTATATCGCCCGGACCGGAACTTGCCGCCAGTTTGTCCAATGCATTTATGATAGCGGATTTTGTTGCGGCCCCGTCTCTTAATATGGTGATATTTTCCGGTGGGAATTTTTGCTTCTTCAATGCTTCCTGGAGAAGGAGTACATCATTTTCGACATTGATAGGTTTCCATCTTGTTTTACTGAAATCATAATTACCGATCGCTACGATCAGTGCCCGCCTGGTCTGTGTTTTTGCCGAAAGACCGGTAAGCAATAGAATGGACAGGAAAATGAACAGCTTTTTTTTCATAATGGGTCCTTTGTTGATGGCATTGCCAGTCGATTAGTTGGATAGCAGGCAAATTATCCTGTTTTCCCGCGGGTACTTATACCCTGCCGCTGGTATATCCGGCGGGTTAGTTCGCCAGCAGCAGGAATTCGCTTTTAAAATTATTATCGCCGAAGCTGCCCAGCAATGGTCCCGAAGGCAATTTTTTTACAAATTTATGCAAGTCGGCAGCCGTTAATACTTTCGAACTGCCGCCACGGGCATTCAATGCCTGTAGCAACCGCAGTGCAAATGGTGAATGCTGCCCTTTGTAACCGTCGGGTACCACGTCTTTACCACCGGAAGTGAGCAACAAACGGGTCTTGATCTTTAGTTTCTCTGCAAAGAAGGATTTATCGCTGATATCTTCATATTCCGTGTTACGGTTCCGTCCTTCATTCCGGGCTACCCGCTCATCGAATGTGCCACCAAAACAAACATCGAGGATCACCAATACCTGGTTAGCGGGTAAACGGTTCACCATTTTTTCCAGCTTGGTATGCTGGATATAGGTATTGCGATAAGGATCTTCTTTCACCGGTTTTGAATACCGGCCTACGATAAACCCATCATCGAGCAGCATGGAATCAAAATCGCCATGACCAGCTACATAAATAATCAACTGGTCATTTCTTTTTAATATCCTGGAGAGGTAAGCGATATGCCCGTAGAAACTATCGATCGGCTGATCGAGTAATAACTTAACATCATAACCAAAACCCTGTCTTAATTCCGTTGCAATTTCTTCCGCATCGAGTGTGGCATTTTCGAGTGGGTCCCAGTCTTGTGTTGCTTCGTATTGGTTTGTACCCATGACCAGTGCATAACGTTTTGAATTACCGGCGGCCAACTCATCCCTTGCGACATTGGTGCCGATACCTCCCCTGGATTTCATTGTTTCCTCAGGCAAATAATATTGCAGGTCTTTGAGATACTCCTTCTCAAAGAAAATATCAAAATAGCCGCTTTTAAAATAATCGCAACCAACTTCCGTCCGGCTGATGGCATACTTCACCGCATCGGCGTATACGCCATTCTCAAACAGTCCGAAAAAATTCAGTTCGTTGCTGAGGTGGGTGATGAAGTAATTGAGCGGGCCATGTTCCACTGGTATATTATTGCAATAGAATTTATCCAGCCCGCTGCTTCTTGGCACCATGAATATCCTGTTCTTGTTGGACAGGGCCGCTATGGTGGGACTGGTCTCTATCAATGCCTGGATAAATTCTTTTTGAAACGCATCCGTGCTGCCTGCTTCCGTAATGAACAACTGGTTATTGGCGGGGATCAACTGGAGAAGATCTTTCAACTGTACCAACGGTATGCCTTCTTTCTTTATTTCGTTGGTATCGGTAATACTCTTAAGACCATAGGGAACAAAATACGTGACCTTTTTCCCGGTGCTGTCGCTGAGCGGTTTGCAGTAACCGGAAAAATTAAAAATAAAATAGTCCTCTGGCTTGCTGTTGGATATCGTTTCATTGATGGCTTTGAGTATCCCATCTTTGGTAGCCATGCTGTCGGTCAGCAAATAGGATCGCAGTTTTTTCTCCCCACCGATCCCATTGAACTGCGACTGAAAGAATGCAGCATATGAAACGGCATCGTTGACACAATTACTGAATTTTAGTTGTGAAGCAGACGGATACCGGCTGATCCCCACCGAAATGGCATGCGCACTACCGGATTGTTTAATGATTGGCAATGTTGCGGTCTTCTGTCCGCCGGACAGGAGGGTACTTTCAAACAACAACTGGTTGAAATTGGAATAATACTGTGGGCTTTGTCTTTTTCCCGACAGCCTTAATCTTTCAACGATCCCACTATGGAGATCAAAAATGGTACTGGCTTCCCTGTTCTTCAGTACATTGATAAGCGCCAGGCTATAGGCACCGTAACTACTATCCTTTTCGTCCTTCATTTCCTGGCCCAACTCACCGGGAGAAGCAGCTGACATAAAGGTAAACGGGGCTTCATTCTTATTAGTTATATTGAATAACAAATTATTGCTTTCCCCCCGGAATGAAGCAGGATCGTTTTCCACCCCATCATCCTTCTTCATCGTATTAACAGCACCAGAGGCATCCAGGGAGAACACCAGCTGGCCCTCTTTCCCGATGATCGATTTGATGCTGTTGAAAAGACTATCCAGCTCACGACGGAAAATAAACCCATTATCATAACGGTTACTATCTGCCATATACCAATCCCGGCAAACAAGGGCATACTCAAAATGATCTGTGCCGGCTCTTTTCACATCATTGCTCATTCCACTATAATGGATAAAAACAAAATCCCCTTTCTTCAGAGACCGGGAGAATTTTCCAAACGCCGAGAGTATGCCTGTTCTTGTCCCCGCATCATCTGTGAGCCGGGTAATGTTACTATTCGTGAATCCCTGGTGCGAAACGAAAACCTCCGCAATACCGTTAACATCATTTACACAGCCATCGAGACTGTTATACACAGCTTCTGGTCTCCGGACCGGGCGATATTTTTCGCCGGAGACCGCCGGTATCGCATATTCATCAATACCGATCAATAGTGCCTTGCGTTGCCCGTAGTTCAGGTTGTTTCCAAACAGGTCTTTTTTTATCACCGTGTCTTTTACAACACGTATCATGATCCCGTTCTCAAAATATCGTTGCGATTTGAGGGTTCCATCAGGATAAAAAACACTGTGATTACCGGATTTTTTCAAATACGGTGTAAGTCCGTACCAGAGTGAATCCCTATTCTCTGCTTTTACAGGGGGGAAGCTTTTTTGCTGACTGCGGGAGAGCACGAGATCGTTCTTATAGTAGTTCGTGATCTCGAGTAAACCGGTGGCCGGGTCAACCAGGATCACTTCCCGTATTAAGGTACCGTCAGGATGATAATCCAGGAATTTATAGATACGCCTTTCTGTATTGTGGTAAAAAAGCCGGAAACAATTGTAATTATTTAGTTCAATAAGTGTACTGATTATCTTTTTATAGTCTTCACCCGTAGACTTGTAACTCAACCCGTCTATTTTATTCCTCAGCATATCCCTGAACGAAGTGGAGTCCGGGTTGCCGGGTTGAAATACCGTTCGCCGGAGGATAAAAATGGCGGAATCCGGGCGGGGGGCTTTGATAAAATTGCTGACAAAGTTTACAGGGATCAAAAACGACAACTTTGAACGAGTGATACCACCGCCCGGCAGATCTTTCCCGGTGGCAAATCCCTGCAATACAATACTGCATGTGATGAATAAAAACAATCTCTTCATATCAACGATTTAATCAATTTGTTGGCTTATCCTGATCTGCAATGTATCTTATTTACCGCCGGGAAAAAATGTGGTGAAAGGGTATTTTATTGATCCGGGACAAATACCATTTGCAGGGTATACAGCAATGGTAGAAACAATGTAAAATTGCAGGGAGAATTTGCGCCCTCGTTTTACTCATCGTTTTAAAACCAATGAAAAAAACAACCCTTTCTATACTGGCAACGATCTGTATGCTGCTTGCTTTTTCTTTCTCCGGGCAAGCACAAAAGAAAATATCAAGAACAGTGAAGGCAAAATTGGTAACTACGGGCCAGGGTGTTAATCCAAATATCAAGTCAGAAGCCCCGGAGAACGATGTGGAGGAAACCGAATCAAGAGGCGGAGGCTCCTGCAATATCCGCTTTGCCAATTATACCGGTTACTATGTCAACATTTATGTGGATGGTTATTACCGCGGGCAGTTATCTCCCAGGGGTGGCGGTACCGTGGTTGTGGCCGAGGGCTATACCACTATATATTGTATCACTGCTGGCAAAACATTGGAGTGGACGGATGCGGGTACCTGTAAGAATGTATATACGTTTAAGCTGTACCCATAAACTTTTCCTGGTCAGTAGCAGAGCAGGCTGAAGGGCCTGCTTTTTTAGTTAGTCGATAGTAAATCCTTTGATCGCTTTCGGTTTTTCGTAATCATAGAACGTAATATAAACATCCACTTTTTTTGTTTCATTTGCGACATCTCTGTAGGTAACAATATAGATATCCAGCATGCCCACTCCCAGCGCAGAAGATGGGCTGGTGTACGGGCAACAGCTTCCCCTTCTTACATAACTCACTCTTTTTCCCTGTGCATCCCGGAGTGATTCCAGGTATTCACGTTACTTAGCAGGTCCGCCTCCTACTTTGACGGGGCGTTGTGGAATAAAGCCGTAGAGTCCGGCGCTGTCTACCACTGCTTTTGTTGCCGTGTCAACGGGCGGCTGCACTGTTATTTGCGCTGAAAGACCATAACCGGCGATCAGCAATATGACTGCAAAAAGCATTTTTTTCATAACACTCCTTTAAAAAAAATTATTCCCGTCCGCTGTTTACGACCACTTTGCTTTCCAGCATCACTTTTTTGGGTATAGTATCATCCTCGCCTTTTGACTGGATCAATCGCAATAGGATACCGGCTGCTCTTTCAGCCTGCTGGTAAGGGAACTGTTCTACCGATGCCAATGGCGGATCATCGAGATAGCTCGTAATGGGGAGGTTGGCATAGCTAACAAAAGAAATATCCTTGTTGATCTTCAATCCCTGGTTGCGGGTGTATTGTGTAGCATCGAGCGCCACATAATCATTGAAAGCGATCACGGCGGTCGGTCTGTTCTTTAATGCCAGCAATTTGTGCATGGCATCCTGTGTTTTCTTTTTACTGAGGTCGGTGCCCACGACAAAGGAACTATCCATTTTTATATTGTGCTTTTTCAATCCTTCATAATAACCATTCAACCGTTGCTTTGAATGGATCAGCGTGTCAGGTCCTTTGATAAACCCGATCTGTTTATGTCCCTTGCTGACCAGCCAGTCTACCAGTTCCACCGAACTGTTCTCGAGATTACAGGAAACCGAATAGCTGTCGGGCATATCTGGAACCCGGTCAAAGAAAACCACGGGTATCTTGTATTTTTTCAGTTGTTCGAAATGTTCAAAGGATTTTGTGGTCTTGGACAAGGACACGATAAGTCCGTCTACCCGTTGGCGACGCATCGCTTCCGTGATCTGTTGTTCCCGCTCCGTATCGTCATGCGACTGACCGATCAGTACCGTGTATTTATTTTGCGTGGCCACATCTTCGATGCCGTTGATCGCCATGGAAAAATATTGTTCACCGAGATTAGGAAGGATCACTCCGAGGATCATCGATTTCCCCTGTTTGAAGGAGATCGCGGCCTGGTTGGGTTCGTAATGTAGTTCTTGGGCCAGTTTCTGTACCTGCATCTTGGTGCGGAGACCGATGCTGGGATGATTGTGCAGGGCTCTGGAAACAGTTGATACCGAAACATTGAGCCGGCTGGCAATCTCCTTTATCGTGGCGGGCTTTTGTTCCATAGTTGTTTGATAAGGTGCTGTAAGGTATAAAAAGGAAATGATTTTTTCAGCGATTGTTTATACCTTAATCAGATGAAAGGCAAAAATGACAAGAGATGGATCGCCCTCATGGTCCTCGTGGCTTCGCTGATCTTTTTTATCATGGGCTTTATGTTCCCGTTGTTGCAATCGGGTATTAGTATCGGTCCCTTTATGATCAAGAGCGATTATATTTATATCAGCAGTTCTTTTAATTATTTCTTTGACAAAGGGGAAGTGTTCGTCGGATTCCTCCTGCTCTTCTTCACCATTATCTTTCCCATCGCCAAGTACATCTTCTTATTCCTGACCCTGCTTGGTAAAAAATTACCCCGTCACGGTGCGGTGGCAACGGCATTGGAGATCATCAATAAATGGTCGATGCTGGATGTTTTTGTAGTGGCGGTGCTGATACTGAATATGAAATTCGATTCCGACTTCATCGTATCCAAACTGGGAAGCGGGACTACGCTGTTTGCGCTTTCAGTGCTGTTGTTGATGACGAGTTCATTTATAGCGAAGAAGGTTATTGCTGATAAGCCGGTAAGAAGGGAAGACGGGAAGCGTTGAGTTGCCGGGCATTTCCTTACCGACTCCTGAGCGTTGTCGAAGGACCGTCTTTCCGGCAAATGAAATAGTTTTTGTCTGCGTTATATCTTTTCGTAAATTTCATTTACAAACGCTTGCTGTATGAATAACGTTTCGTCCGTCATTACCCGGAAAAATCTGTTGCCTGTAACGGTAAGTCCCGGCACCACGGTGGTCGAGGCATTAACCATCATGGCAGAAAAAAATATCGGTTCGGTGGTGGTGATGGAGAATGGGAATTACAAAGGGATCATGACGGAGAGAGACTATTCCCGCAAAGTGATATTAAAAGGAAAAAATTCGAATACGACAACGGCAGAAGAGATCATGTCCACGGATCTGCCTTCGGTAACACCGGGTGATAGTATTGAACATTGCATGGAGTTAATGACGATAAAGAATATCCGGTATATGCCGGTCTTTGAGAATGAAAAACTCACCGGTATCATTTCAATGAGCGATGTGGTAAAAGAAACAATACTTGAGCAGAAGGAGACTATTGATCAACTCCAGAATTATATCAACAGCTGACTTACACACTCATTAAATACAGAGGCCCCGTAAGGCCTCTTTTTTTGGCCTCCCCATCTGCCTTCCCCTCCCAAGGAGGGGAAGAATTCAAGGAATCAATGACTCAACGACCCGTTGGCATACAACTTTCTCATTCCTTATTCCTTATTTCTCATTCCTGTCTTCCTTCTCCTGAACCACCACCAGGTCTTTCAAATCTACCTGCATCGGCAATAGACCAATCTTCACCACGGCTTTCTTACCTCTTAACTCCATCACTTCACCCACCTGGTGATTCTTTTTCATCTTTACCTTGTCCCCCACTTTGATATCCCCTCCCACTTCATTGAATTTGGAGTCGATCTTCTTTTGCATCTTGCCTGCTACCTTCTTCTCATCCTTTTTAAAGAGCAGCGCTTCCATTTGCTTCACCACCTTATTCTTATTCTCTTCCTTTCGCCACTCGACCTGGAGTTGTTTCAGTTTTCGCTCCATATCCTTTAAATAAACCAGCCGCTCTTCTGACACACGGTTCTGTTCTTTGAGCAATTCGACCTGCTGCCGGTGTTTCTCTTTATCCATTATTTGCAGCATCTCTTTTTTCAGCTTCTCATTCTCCTTCATCATCTGGTGCAGTTCTTTTTCTCTCTTTTCAAGGTCCTGCAGATCCTGTTCGGTGCGGTTCAGCAATTTGTCCAGGCGAAACTGGTCCTCATCTATCAGTTGTCTTGCACGGTTGATCAGGTCCTTGTTCAACCCGATGCGTTCGGCTATCGCAAATGTATAAGAGCTCCCGGGTTTACC
>JANOHQ010000152.1:0-12833 GCA_031406595.1 Chitinophagaceae bacterium | reverse complement strand
AACGCTACGACGAATTTCTTGCCGCCTATGTTTTTTCCCCGTCCTACAGGGGAAGCATTGGTCCCTTATATTGGGAGAATCCGTTGGACTATCTATATGGAGAGACCCGGAACCCGCGGTTGATGCGGCTGGCCAAACCCGTAACAGCCCAAATGGATCTGATGGCCGGTGCACCTCCGGAAGAAAGTGGTGAAAACAAGAAAAATGGGAATGGATTGACCGGAAAAGTACCGGGATTAACTGTCTCAGAGAAAGAGAGAGACAGAGATGGCAAGCAGGATGAACTCGGACAAGAGGATGCCCGAAATCAAACACAGGGTGCAACAGGCGATGTAAAGATCCGCAAGAACTTCAACGAGACCGCTTTCTTCTTTCCCGATCTGAAAACGGATAGCAGCGGAGCAATTGAATTCACGTTTACCATGCCGGAAGCGCTGACCAAATGGAAATTTATGGCGCTGGCGCATACAAAGGAAGCGGCATTTGGAAGCAGTACCAAAGAAATCATCACCCAAAAAGAGCTGATGGTTCAACCGAATGCACCAAGATTCCTGCGGGAAGGTGATAAAATGGAATTCAGTTCCAAGATCGTCAACCTCTCCGGTAAAGAAATGACCGGTACTGCCGAATTTCAGTTGTTTGATGCCACCACCAATGAACCGGTTGACGGCTGGTTCAAGAATATGGTACCCAATCAATATTTCACTGTAGCAGCGGGCCAGAGCGAGGTGGTAAAATTCCCGATCGAAGTACCTTACCTTTTCAACAAAGCCCTGGTCTGGAGAATTGTTGCCAAGGCAGGTAATTATAGTGATGGTGAAGAAAACGCAATGCCCGTACTGACCAACCGGATGCTGGTTACCGAGACCATGCCTTTACCGATGCGGGGAACAGGCACGAAGAATTTCACTTTTAGCAAATTGCTGAACAGCGGCCAGAGTGAAACCTTGCAGCATCATGCCCTGACACTTGAATATACCTCCAACCCGGCGTGGTACGCCGTACAGGCTCTTCCTTACCTGATGGAATACCCGTATGACTGTGCGGAACAGACCTGGAACAGGTACTATGCAAACTCACTGGCAACATTTATTTCCAATTCATCGCCCCGTATCAAACAGGTATTTGAAAAATGGAAGATAAAAGATACCGCTGCACTGATGAGCAACCTGGAGAAAAACCAGGAGTTAAAAGCAGTATTGCTGGAAGAAACGCCCTGGGTATTGCAGGCCAAAAATGAAACCGAACAAAAAAGAAATATTGCACTATTATTTGATATGGTAAAAATGATGGGACAACTGAACAGTTCGTATGACAAACTCAAACAAATGCAGAGCAGCAATGGTGGTTTTGTATGGTTCAGCGGAGGACCCGATGATCGCTATATCACACAGTATATTACTACCGGTATCGGTCACCTCAAAAAGCTCAAAGCAACGGCTGACGGACATGATAGTAAACTGAAAGCAATCCTGGCAACAGCGATCCCTTACCTGGACAGGAAGATGAAGGAAGATTATGACTACCTTGTCAAAAATAAAGTGAGCCTTAAAAGCCAGAATATAGGTTATATCCAGATCCAGTACCTGTATATGCGAAGCTTCTTCCCCGAATATAAAATAGATGCCGCTGCACAGACAGCCTACAACTATTATTACAGCCAGGCCCAGCAATACTGGGTAGGTCAAAGCAAGTATATGCAGGGAATGATAGCACTCGGCCTGCACAGGAAGGGTGACGTAAAAACTCCTGCTGCTATTTTAAAGTCATTAAAAGAAACTTCTATCACCAACGAAGAACTGGGTATGTATTGGAAAGATCAGCGCAATGGCTGGTTCTGGTACGAAGCCCCGATCGAAACACATGCTTTGCTGATCGAAGTTTTCCAGGAAGCAGGTAAGGACATGACAACGGTTGATGACCTGCGCACATGGTTACTGAAGAACAAACAAACCAATAACTGGAAAACAACAAAAGCTACGGCGGAAGCTTGTTATGCTTTATTGTTGCAGGGAACAGACTGGCTGAGCAACGAACCCGTGGTAGAAATAAAACTGGGAACGGGTACAACGATCAAGTCAACCGATGCAGGACAGGAAGCCGGTACAGGATACTTCAAAAAAGTTTTGGAAGGCAAGAAAGTTACACCTGATATGGGTAATATCTCTGTAACGGTAAAGCCTTCTCAACTTCCTCCCCCGGCAAATACAGGTGTTACCTGGGGTGGGGTCTATTGGCAGTACTTCGAAGATCTCGACAAGATCACCACAGCTTCTACACCGCTCAAGCTGGTGAAGAAATTATTTGTGGAGAGGAATACAGACCGCGGACCGGTTATCACCCCTGTGAACGATGGCGATGTGCTGAAAATAGGTGACAAGATAAAAGTACGGGTGGAATTAAGAGTGGACAGGGATATGGAATACGTGCACATGAAAGACATGAGAGCTTCGGCTCTGGAACCTGTGAATGTATTGAGCAGTTACAAATACCAGGGAGGTCTTGGTTATTATGAAAGCACCAAGGATGCCAGCACGAATTTCTTCTTCAGTTATTTAAGAAAGGGCACTTATGTGTTCGAGTACCCTTTGTTTGTAACACATGCTGGTAATTTCAGCAATGGTGTTACAACGATCCAATGTATGTATGCTCCTGAGTTTACATCCCATTCAGAAGGTGTGAGAATAAATGTTGAATAGTATGAAAAAAATAAAATTGCTTTCAATATGCCTTTCGGCTTGCTTATTGGTATTGGCGCAAAATGACAAACAGGTCATTATGAATACCAGCGTTAGTCTTCGCTCTATGCTGGGAGAGGATCATGAAAGAGTTGAACTGTCAACTGACGATACCAGGAGGGCAGATAGCCTGGTAAATTTATACCTGCCGGCTAATTACAGGCACTATGACTGGAGCAGGAAAATAGAAAACTATTATGACTATTATCGTCAGTACGCCGGGTATAAGGAAAGCCCCTCTGCTAACACGATCATTTTTATCAATGGCTTTTACAGAAAGGAATTTGCTGGCGACTCAAATTCGGATCAACAATTTGTTTCGGTTAAAGGAGGCGGTTCAGGTTATTTCCGGGTAAAAGTCGATTTACGGCAGAAAAAATGTTTTGATCTTTCGGTGAACGCCTCAAGATAGAACAAAACGCGGTTAAGGATGCTGGTCTTTCAGGGCCGGCATCCTTATTTTTGCACCATGCAGATTGACTATCTAATCATCGGCCAGGGGATCAGTGGCACATGGCTCAGCTACTATCTTCAAAAAGAAGGGAGATCCTGTCTAGTAATTGACGATAACGACAAGAACTCCGCTTCACGATTGGCCGCCGGCATCATCAACCCCGTTACAGGCCGCCGGCATGTAAAAGTGTGGATGGCGGAAAAAATACTGCCCTTTGCACAGGAGGTCTATGCTCAATTGGGAAAGGAATTAAACATTACAGCCATCTCTCAAAAGAATATCATTGATTTTTTTCCCAGCCCCCAAATGCGGGTCAGTTTTATGCAACGGGTAGAAGAAAAAGCAGAATATGTTTCCAGTCATACCGATCCTGAAAAATTCCACCCTCTTTTCAATTATGATTTTGGTTGCGGAGAGATCCAGCCTGTTTTTACCGTTCACCTGGAGGAACTACTGCCGGCATGGCGAAAAGAGTTAAGACAAAAAGACCAATTGCTCGAAGAAGAGTTTGAATTAAGCCAGTTGAACACCACCCCGGGAAAAATAGAATATAAGAATATCACAGCTGATAAGATCATTTTCTGCGATGGCTCCGCCTCTGTTACTAATCCTTATTTTGATCTCCTTCCCTTTGCACCCAATAAGGGTGAATTGCTGATCGTATCGATCCCGGATCTTCCTGCGGAAAATATTTATAAAAAGGGGATGATGCTGGCTCCCCTTGCAACCAAGGGGCTGTGGTGGGTGGGCTCCAGTTATGCCTGGGCGTTCGATCACCCCAACCCAACTCCTGAATTCAGGGAAAGAACAGAAGCCTTATTAACTCAATGGTTGAAAATGCCCTTTACGATCAGGGAACATCTCGCAGGTATCCGTCCTGCTACGCTGGAAAGAAGACCCTTTGTGGGTCTGCACCCCATGCATTCAACGGTGGGTATTTTCAACGGGATGGGCGCCAAGGGATGTTCCCTGGCTCCCTATTTTGCAAAGCAGTTTGCCGGTCACCTTTGTTATGGGCAAATGATCGAACCTGAGGCGGATATCGCTCGTTTCCGGAAGATACTTTCCAGGAAAAATTCCTGATATAGTCAAATGACTAATTTTATTGGGTGCTGCCAGTAAATCATCAGCTATTATTATGACTAATACCCACGCTCCGCTTTACACCATTGCTGCCCGTATTCGCAAGATGGAAAACATGCATATTGTATTCTGGCTACTGAAAGACATTAGCTGGTGTATGTTCTGGAAGGAATTAGCGATAACCATGATCATACCCGCTTTTTCCATCGCGGTCTGGATAGCATGGAAGAACCGGGCGATCAAGTCAGAACTGGCGCATAACCTGGCCGTAGTTTTTTGGATCACTGCCAATGCGTACTGGATGATCAGTGAATTTTGCGGGTTTGAGGAAACAATTCTATGGAAACAGTTTACCGGTAAACACCTGGCGCTGATCCCTTTCATCGCCGGCGTATTGGTATTACTCTACTACTACGCAGTGCAACGTCCGCGTGAAATCAAACTAAACAAGTCAGTGACCTTGTAATAGCAACTGGCGTTTTTTCTTTACCTGCAGGAAATGACGACGGATAGCGTAAATGATGGCGAGAGTGATCATGGGTGGATTTTTAAATAATAGTGTTACACAGTTTCGGATCGATTTTAAAGCTACAATTTTGTTTCTCAATATGCAAGCCCCGCCAGTTCCGGATCTACTATTTTTTCAGGTTTTAAGGGATTTTGATTAAGTAAAACACATAAAGATTGATACAGATCAGGTAATGTGCGCTGGAATTCCTCGGGGTTCTCAAAAAAAGTCTCGATACTAACTGCCCAAAATTCATCGAAATTGGTCAAAGCATATTCATCAAGAATATGATCCACCCCTCCCTTCATGGCCCTGAAAGCAACCGTCCCTTCCTTTGTAAACCCTTTCAATCTTTCTTTAAATGCCGTATCATGCCCGTCCTGTTCCCCCAGGAACAGGTCATACGACACCGCATGCGCCATTTCATGAAGACCCACATTTACGGAATCGGCATAGTCGCTGTACCCCTCCAGGAAACTGCTCCAGGAAATATAGATCCCGCTTTTACTTACATGGCCGTAATAAGTTTCCTGGTCCACATTCAGTATATACTCTTTGCGTATGATATGAATGACCGGGAAATAATCCATATGGTAATTGGGCAGACCAAAGGTCATCTGCACCGCAGCCCCGCTGATCAACACGGGGATATATTCTTCTTCCACCATGGAATGAAACCGGAATTCTTTTTCCTGCATGAACTGCAGGGTGCGCTGTACAAACCGCTCCTTCATAGTTGGCGGCAGTGAGTTGTAGTATGGATTGTATTTGACCAGCCATTCATCACAAGGGATCTCCCTGCGTAATCCTCTCGCCGGGGTACTTTTATACCTGCCTTTTTTTCCTCTCTCTACTGCACGGACCTGCCTGATCACAAATAGGGCCACGAATATTATCAGCACCAATATAAATATGCCGTCATTTCCCTGAGGCGAGTTCTCTTCCTTCCGGTGATGTTCAACCAATGAATCAAGACGATGCTGATTAGCCTCCCGTAATAGCTGCTGGTTCAGTTCAAAACTGTCGAAAAGGGTATCCTGCAGCGGCGGTGGCGGCCCCGTTATCCCGGGTATATAAATGGTATCTGGTGGCATTCGGGTAAAGTCCGCTACGAATATAAGCGGCATTCGCAAAAGCTGTTTAAATCCAAAAAAATAACTCCTGCCTTGTTATCTTTGCGCCTCAGAAAAGAACGAATTATCATGTACAGAACGCATACCTGTGGTGAATTAAGACTCGAAAACAAAGGAACAGAAACCACCCTGGCCGGCTGGGTACAGACCGTCCGGAAATTTGGCGCTATCACTTTTGTGGACCTTCGTGACCGTTACGGGATCACCCAGTTATTATTCGGGGAAGAACTGACCAAACAACTGGATGAAAATCCATTGGGTCGTGAATTCGTATTACAGGCAACAGGTACAGTAAGTGAACGCAGTAATAAAAACGCAAATATCCCGACCGGTGATATAGAGATCGCTATCAGCTCTTATAAAATATTGAACAAGTCAGCGGTTCCGCCATTTACCATCCAGGATGATACCGATGGAGGTGATGACCTAAGGATGAAATACCGTTTCCTCGACCTGCGCCGCAATGCCATAAAGAAAAACCTGGAACTGCGCTATGCCGTTAACCGGGCCGCAAGAAATTACCTGCACCAGCAGCATTTCATGGATATTGAAACTCCCTTCCTGATCAAATCCACACCCGAAGGTGCCAGGGACTTTGTAGTTCCTTCAAGAATGAACCCGGGACAATTCTATGCATTGCCACAATCACCACAAACCTTCAAACAGCTATTGATGGTAAGCGGCTACGACCGTTACTACCAGGTGGTGAAATGTTTCCGGGATGAGGACCTGCGGGCCGACCGCCAGCCCGAGTTTACCCAGATCGATTGTGAAATGGCTTTCGTGGAGCAGGAAGATATTCTCAATATGTTCGAAGGGATGGTGAAACATATTTTTAAAGAAGTAAAAGGGATCGATTATACGGAACCCGTGCAAAGGATGACCTGGGAAGATGCCATGTGGAACTATGGCAACGACAAACCCGATATCCGCTTTGACATGAAAGTGCTGAACCTGAAAAAACCTTCTACCGTTTATACTGATAAGCAAGACCACGCCGCATTGATCAATGGCGCTGACTTTAAAGTCTTTGACGAAGCCGAAACAGTAGTGGCGATCACCGTTCCGGGTTGCAGTGAATACAGCCGCAAACAAACGGATGAATTGACAGAATGGGTCAAGAGACCACAGGTCGGGATGAAAGGCCTGGTGTTTATCAAAGTAAATGCCGATGGTACATATAAAAGCAGTGTTGATAAGTTCTACAATGAAGAAAAGCTGAAAGCCATTACTAAAGCGACGAATGCAAAGGCAGGCGCCCTTGTGCTGATCCTTGCCGGCGCGGAAGAAAGAACAAGAAAAGCCATCAGCGATCTCCGGATGGAAATGGCAACCCGTCTTGGCTTGCGGAAGGACACTGAATTTAAACTGCTCTGGGTACTGGATTTCCCTTTGTTTGAGTACGATGAAGAAGGGAATCGCTGGGTAGCCCGTCACCACCCGTTTACCTCTCCAAAACCATTGCAGATCGAAACAATGATCAATAACAACCCCGTTATTGAAAATGCAGCCGAATATTTAAAACATCCTTATACCAATATCAAAGCCAATGCCTATGATATGGTACTGAACGGAAACGAGATCGGCGGTGGCTCCATCCGGATCTTCCAGCGTGAACTACAGGAAAAAATGTTTGCGGCACTGGGGATGGATAAAGAAGAACAGCTACACAAATTCGGTTTCCTGCTTGGTGCTTTTGAATATGGCGCGCCCCCGCATGGTGGTATCGCTTTTGGATTTGACCGGCTTTGTGCCATCCTGGGTGGCAGCGAAAGTATCCGTGACTTTATCGCCTTCCCAAAGAACAATGCAGGAAGGGATGTGATGCTGGATGCGCCGGCTACGATCGATGAGAAGCAGTTTGAAGAATTGCAGATTAAGTTGAATTTGAAATAAACTCTACTTGAGTTTTATTATATTTAAAGCCTGTTAGTTTTGCTGACAGGCTTTAAACTTTATAATATGATACCGGAATTTCAAAGCTTAATGTTGCCTATTCTAAAACTTGCAAGTGACAGAAATATTCATACAATAAGAGAAACTATTGAAGTTCTGGCCAAGCAATTAGAGTTGACTGATGATGACTTGAATGAATGGCTCCCAAGCAAAAGTCAAAAGAAATTCTATAATTATGTTTATTGGGCTAAAGCTCATTTGAAGATGGCGGGAGCTTTAGAAAATAAAGCAAGAGGTGAATTTCAAATTACCAATAGAGGAATTGAAATCATTAACGAAAACCCTGAAGCGATTGGTATTAAATATCTAACCGACAAGTATGGTGAATACAGAACCCCACTAACAAATGAAAAAGAAAATATCCTTTTAGCAGAAGACGATAAAACAGAATATCCAAACAATAAAAACAAATTATCTCAAGAGGTTCTAAAATCTAAACTAACTCCTGATGAAATAATGGAGAAAGCATATTTAAATATCAGGCAATCTCTCGAAGCCGAAATTTTAGAAGTTTTAAAATCCGTAAATCCATATTTCTTTGAGAAGATAGTTGTACAGTTATTGGTTAAGATGGGGTATGGAGGCTCCATTCAAGATGCGGGAAAAGCGATTGGGAAAAGTGGTGATGGTGGAATAGACGGAATTATAAAAGAAGATAAATTGGGTTTAGATATAATATACATTCAGGCCAAACGCTGGGAAAATGTTGTAGGCCGTCCAGAAGTGCAGAAATTCGTAGGCGCATTAGCAGGACAAAGAGCAAAGAAAGGTGTTTTTATTACTACCTCTCATTATACCAGCGATGCAATTGCATACGCAAAACAAATGGATGTAAAAATAATTTTGATTGACGGCGAAGATTTAGCCCAATATATGATTGATTATAATCTCGGAGTTTCCATCCAGTCAACTTATGAAATCAAAAAGATAGACTCTGATTATTTCGAGGAAGTATAAAAAGTCATTTCTTAAAATATCTTTTTTTAAGCCATATCTCAAATAATGGGTCGTTGAAAGAAACTGTTTTTCCAAGTATGTCAATTATTTCATGGTTTTGCAATGCTACCTTTACCCTGGAAATGTTGGCCGATGTACCGAGGTTATATTCCTGTAACACAGCGCTGCTGTTAAATGAAATTACTTTATCACAGAGCGCTTTTAAAAAATTCAACTGGTAGTTTGTCAGCATATCCGTTTCCTTTTGATATAAAATAGTGTACTGGTCAAGTAGTTCTTCCAATGCTTCCTTTAAATCATTCTCCGTTGCCTTCTTGGTTGTTTGCTGCCACACCGCCTGTGCCAGTTGCTGCACAAAATAAGAATGGTTATCCATTTGCCTGGCAATACTGGCAGCCAGCGTTTCACCTATTATTTTCCCCGTTACTTTAAACCGTTGTTGTATGTAAGATACCCAATGCTCTCCGGCAATTTTTTCCAAAAACAAAATCTCCCCAAACTTATAAAAAGGCATGCTGGATTTGGTGAAAAAATCCATCATCAGGTGCCTGCGGCTCCCATATAACACGTAAGTTACATACTGGTGTGTTTGCCAATGTGCTCTTAATTTTTTTTGGAATGCCAGTCCATCTTCCATAAAACTGATATTCTGGAATTCATCCACACAAACGACTATTTCAATGTTTTTTTGTTTAGCAACTTTATCGGGTAGGTTAAGTACTTCTGAAATGTTCTTTTTTAATTCCTTCCAGTTAAAGCTTAATTCCAGTTCTGTAGCCGGGTCAGGGCTTATATTTACTGCCGGAAGAAGCTGTTTAAAAAAATTTCTCACATTTCTTACTGCCTCTTCAAATGAGCTGGAAACAGCTTTTATTATGGTGGAGGAATATAGTTGTAAAAACTCCTGCTCACTCCGTACATTATACAAATCAATAAAGCAAAAAACCAGCTTCTTATTTTTTGTTTTCATCCGACGGGCAGTGTGCCATACCAATGAGGACTTACCCCACCGCCTTGGAGAAATAAGCATGCAATTAATGCCCGCATTGATTTGCATTTCCAGCCACCGGCTTTCTTTAGCCCGGTTCGTAAAATAGTCTTCCCTGGTCAGCCTGCCATAATTAAATGGTTTCATACCTCCGTAATTTATTACACAAAAATATGTAACAAAGTTGTTACATACAAGTTTGTTACATACTATTTTGTTACATTTTATAAAATCAGGAAAGGCAGCGTCAGGAAGCGAGAAGCTGTTTCAACATAGCGGCAACTTTCTCCGAACCCGGCAGCATCGCCTGTTCCAATCCCATATTCATCGCCACAGCCGGTACATTCAATGCGCCCAATACTTCAACAGGCGCATCCAGGGATTGAAAACAATTTTTCGATATCCTTCCCGCCAGCGCTTCTGCAAAAGAATTGTTCTGTTGCTCTTCGGTCAACACAAGACATTTACCATGCGCTCTTACTCTTTCGAAGATCAATGCTTCATCCAGCGGGTATAGCGTACGCAGGTCAATGATCTCTACGCAGCCATTAAAGTTCTTTGCTGCTGTTTTGGCCCAGTACACACCCATTCCATAGGTAATGATGACACAGCTCTCTCCGTTATTGACCTTGGGCTCATCAGCCCTTACTACTATATTGGCCTTGCCAAACGGAAGTATATAGTCTTTGGAAGGTTCAGGGGTTTTAGCTTCTTCTGTCCCGGGAACTTTACTCCAGTACAAGCCCTTATGCTCCAGCATCACTACCGGGTTGGGATCATAATAAGCAGCTTTCATCAATCCTTTCATATCGGCGGCATTGGAAGGATACGCCACTTTGATGCCTTTGATGGATAACACCGTTGTTTCAACGCTGCCACTATGATAAGGTCCACCGCCGCCATAGGCACCTACCGGCACTCTCAATATCATGGAAACAGGAAATTTACCACAACTCAGGTAACAACTTTTTGATACTTCCGTCACCAGCTGGTTAAAGCCCGGGTAAATATAATCGGCAAACTGAACCTCTACGATGGGCTTAAGACCGACGGCACTCATGCCCACGGTGGAGCCAACCACGTACGCTTCCTGGATCGCTGTATTAAATACCCGGTGTTCGCCAAACTGGTCGGCGAGTGTAGCCGCTTCACGGAATACACCACCCAGCCTCTTTCCTACGTCCTGTCCATAGAGTATCGCTTCGGGATGCTGTTCCATGATCTCCCGTATGGCAAATAATGCTGCGTCCACCATCACTACTTTATCCGTCCCCGCAGGAGCTCTTGTTCCTTTTTCCTCGGTAACAGGGGTTGGTGCAAAAACATGGTCTTCTACCGTGGCGGGATCGGGATCTGCTGCGGCTACTGCTTTTGCAAAATCCGTTGCCACCAGTTCTGCCGCTTCTTTTTCTAACTGTTGAATTTCATTTTCTGCAATACCTCTCTCCAATAACTTCTTCCGGAGTTTTGGATTGGGGTCATGCTCCATATGTTTGGCCCAGTCTTCATCACTACGGTAAAACTCTTTTCGCACACCACTGGTATGATGGCCCAGTAAGGGAACCTGTGCATGTACGAGGTAAGGTTTCCGTTGCCTTCGTACAAATTCACAAACCTCTTTCATCACCGAAAGGGATGCTTCAAAATCACTTCCATCCACCTGGATACGATTCATTCCTTTGAATCCGGCGGCAAACTCATACGCATTCATGGCCCTGGCCTCTTCGGCCGTTACACTGATACCCCAGTTATTATCCTGTACCAGGTAAATGATGGGGAGTTGTTTTAGTACAGCAAACTGGAACGCCTCACTCACTTCTCCTTCTGTAATACTGGCATCACCGAGTGAACAAACCACAACGGGTAATTCTCCGTTCTCACCTTTTCTCAACTGCTCAGCATTATATCGTTCGAGGTATTGTACGCCCTGTGCAATACCGGTGGTCGGGATCGCCTGCATCCCGGTTGCGCTGCTCTGGTGGATCATCGTGGGCTTTTCATTGCCCTTATAGTTCGGGTGAGAATAATATTCGCGGCCACCGGTAAAAATATCATCCCGTTTTGCCAGCAATTGCAGCATCTGCTCATAGGGTGTAAAACCGATGCCCATGATGATACTTTCATCCCTGTAATAAGGGCTGACAAAATCCTGCGGTTGTAATTGAAAAGCAGTGGCCAACTGGATCGCTTCATGGCCCCGCGACGTAGAGTGAACGTATTTACAAATGGAACGGTTGGCCTCATAGGTTTCGGCCATGGTTTTCACCTGGCTCATCAACCGGTAGGCCCGGACTAATATGTTGGTATCAGGCATTTACTGCAAACATCCTTCGGTTCTTCGGCTCTTCGACACGCTCAGAGCTCAGAGCTCAGGATAGCAGCAAATTTAAGGGAAACCTGACTCCTTCCCGTTACCGGCCGGCTCCTGGTAGTGGGTCATCCAATGGCTCAAAAAAGGAAAACCATCCTGTTTAGTACAAGATGGTCCTCGGGTTGCAGTTGGTTTTGCTTGTCCGCCATAACTATGGCGCGGGCTGACTATAGATAAGGTGGAATAGTTTCCGCCCTTAATTTATTTCACTTCGAGTGTAAACATGCTATCGTCCTCAATAAACGCTTCCAGTTCGTCTCCCACCACCGCTTCTCCCACACCGGCAGGTGTACCTGTAAAGATCACATCCCCGATATTGACAGAAAAATAATTGGAGATATAAGCCACGATCTTGTCAAAATTGTGGATCATATCGGAAGAATTACCCTGTTGTACCAGTTCTTTGTTCTTGTACATACAGAAATTAATATCTTTTTTATTCTTGATATTGCCAAACGGAACCCATTTCCCGATGACCGCGGAATTGTCCCATGCTTTTGCTTTTTCCCAGGGAAGTCCTTTTGCTTTTAATTCATTTTGTATATCCCTTGCCGTGAAATCGATACCGGCTGTAATAGCATCATAATACTTGGCGGCAAATTTGTCCTGGATATACTTACCATTTTTACTGATACGCAATACCAG
>JANOHQ010000143.1:0-6270 GCA_031406595.1 Chitinophagaceae bacterium | reverse complement strand
CAGTTTCGAGGAAGGCATGGCGTCATCATCACCACTCACCACCCGGAAGCATCCGACAAGTTCGATAAGAGTGCGGGAGACATTGAAGAGAGGGATGCACAAGGAAACCTTTTTCGAGCGTATGAAGTAACCGTGCGCGACGATTGGCAGACCCGCATCTCGGGGTTCAAGGCCAAGATGGACAGTTACAGCCTCGTCAAATACATCATCATTGCTTCCCGTATCAACAAGCGGCAGGAAAAAGAAAAGAAGGAATGGAGCTGATCCAATTAAGATTGAAGATTTAAGATTTTTTTATTGGCGGTTTTCACCTGGCGTCTCAATTAGTCTATGCAGGTCGTTGAAATACAAGAGATGCAGAACATTATTCTTTGTTCAATCTTCTTTTATTAGCCCAGTTTGAAGTTTTGTAACTTTGATTCGTTGAAAAATCAAATCGTCAATCTTAAATCACAAATCTAAACTCCTTTCAATATGCATTCTCCCTTTGACCTTCAGAAACCCATCGCCATCGGCAGCGATCATGCAGGATTCGACTATAAAGAAGAACTGATCTCTTTCCTGGAAGGAAAAGGTTTGCCCTTCAAAGATTTTGGCACCTACAACAAGGACTCGGTGGATTATCCCGACTTTGCTCATCCTGTTGCCCTGGCCGTAGAAAAAGGAGAAGCTTCATTCGGCATCCTGTTATGCGGCAGCGCCAATGGCGTTGCTATTACTGCCAACAAACACCAGGGTATCCGGGCTGCGATCTGTTGGGGAGAAGAATTGGCCCAGCTCGCCAGGGCACATAATGATGCCAATGTGATCTGCATCCCGGCAAGATTTGTACGGGAAGGCGATGCTGAAAAAATGGTGGGAATCTTTATTACCACTGACTTTGAAGGCGGTCGTCACAACCGCCGGGTGGAAAAGATCGCCTGCGCTTAACTTATCTTTCTACCAATCATCCATATTTCCCCTTTCATTTACCGGAAGGGGTTTATTTTAGAGCCTAACATTTTACACATGATAAGAAAACTGATTGCCTGTATTTTATTTTGCCTGCCTTTACTGGCTACTGCACAAAAAAAAGATAAAAATGCCTCTTCCGCTGCTGGTACTATCACGGCCGAAGAAATGAAGAAACACCTGTACATCATCGCCAGTAAAGAAATGGAAGGACGTGACACTCCTTCACCAGGGTTGGAAAAAGCCGCTAACTATATCGAGGATTATTTTAAATCCATCGGACTTGCTCCAGGTAATAAAGACAGTTACCGGCAATACTACCCATTGTATCGCGATTCTATGATTGGCGCTAATTTAAAAATAAACGGCACTACACTGGAATTGAACAAGGATTTTCAACCACAGACCAATAACTATGCAGCCGCTATGCGTTTCTCCGAAGTGGTCTTTGCCGGATATGGTATCAGCGATGGTGATAAGAGAGATGATTATAAAGACCTGAAAGTAGCCGGCAAGCTGGTATTGATACTCGATGGAGCTCCCGCTGATTACAAACCTTCACAGCAGGGATTTAGTTCCCCTGTCAGCGCATTTGGTAAAATGACAGCCGCCAGCAATAAAGGTGCTGTGGCCGTGATGATCATTTACGGCAATTATCCCCGCAAGAGCATCAATGCTTCAAGCAACTGGAGCATGAATGGTTACCGGGGAACGCAACCTCCTTTTACATTTACAGTTTCCCCCGATGTAGCCGCGAAGATCATGGGTGAGGACGGGAAAAATATCATCGATAAAATGAAGGCGGGCACTGTTCCACCAAGGACATACGCGGCAGAAATCGATATGGATTATGCCAAAGCTTCAAAAATGACAACTGTTTCCAATGTGCTGGGATTCCTGGAAGGCACTGATAAAAAAGACGAGTTTGTTGTCATCACCGCGCACTATGACCATATCGGGAAGCGAAACGATACTACTATTAATTACGGCGCAGATGACGACGGCAGCGGAACCACCGGTGTGCTGGAACTGGCACAGGCATTTGTGGAAGCAAAAAAAGCCGGGCATGGTCCCCGTCGCAGCATTTTATTCATGACCGTCAGCGGTGAAGAGAAAGGACTTTGGGGAAGCAAGTATTATTCCGAACATCCTGTTTACCCGCTGGAGAAAACCTCTGTCGATCTGAATATTGATATGATCGGGCGCACCGGCACCGAGTATTTAAAAGACAAAGACTCCACGAGTTATTTATACATTATCGGTGATGATAAACTGAGTACGGACCTCGCTTCGATCACCGACCAGGTGAATAATACCTACACGAAATTGAAACTGGATCGTAAATACAATGACCCGAACGATCCCAACCGCTTTTATTTCCGCAGCGATCATTACAGTTTTGCCGAGAAAGGTGTTCCGATCATTTTCTATTTTAACGGCACACATGCCGATTATCATCGCCCTACCGATACGCCGGACAAGATCAATTACCCGATGATGGCAAAAAGGACACAGCTGGTATTTTATACTGCCTGGGAAATGGCGAACAGGAATGACATGTTGAAAAGAGATCTCAAACTCGACAAACCTAAGGGTTTCTAAGGGAGTTTACAATGGCCTGATGGTTAAATAGTTTGATAGTTAAAGGCGTAATACCTGCCTCGCGAATCTTATGCGCGGCAGGAAATAACAGTCAAACCATTTAACCATCCGGCAGTTGCCCGGTTTTAAACCTTTACGATCCTCAATGGTCTATTACTCCTAAATTGACCATATGCAAAACAAACCCCTGAAAGCATTATTCCTCGCAGGCTTTTTTATGCTTGCTTTTTCCGGCATCAACAGCGCTGATGCGCAACGCCGCCAACCTTATGACCGTATCGAGAACCGTTTCGATCGCCGGGAAGATGTTCGTGACCGCCGCGAAGACTCAAGAGACAGAAGAGAAGATGTGCGTGACCACCGCGAAGACCGTCGTGATGCCATGCACAACGGTGGTGTACTTGACCGTATCGAAGATGTTTTTGACCGTCGTGAAGATGTGCGGGATCGTCGCGAAGATGTAAGAGACCGGAGAGAAGATATTCGGGACCGCCGTGAAGACCGGAGAGACCGCCGTTTCTGATTTATTGCCTTGTAACACAAATACGCCCCGCCTGTTTCAGGCGGGGTTTCGTTTTACATGGAAACTTTCCTACCTTGATAAAAATAGTATTATGAGTGAAAAGGAAATTGAAGGATCTGTTAAGGATATGGCTGGTTCGTTATTTGATGGTTACCAGGATACACAAAAAGAATTACTAATCATTGAAACAAAAAAAACAAGAAACAAGATATTTACGATTGCAGCAGTGGTCTTTGGGTTTGACCTGGTTGGACTTTTGGCTTTGGGCAGGCCATTAAGCGCCGATACACTTCTTATCATTTCTGTTATTCCCCTGATATTCATCGGACTTGGTTTACTGGCTACCAAGGAGCCTATGGCGGGTATGGTCATTACTATTTTTATCATGCTTGCCCTATGGATATATGTCATTTCACTCTATGGTGCTAAGGGAGCCATAACCGGCTGGCTGGCTAAAGCAATTATTATTTATTTGTCTATTGCGGGGTTCCAAAGTGCTAAAGAAGCGCAGCGTATAAAAAAAGAACTACAAACTTGATCATAAAACATTCGCTTTTCTCTTTTAGGACTGCTCTTCCGTTATCAACCATCGGTTGTAACAGGGGCAAAAAACTAAATCCTTGCCACAGAAATTTCTGAGGCAGCGATTCAATGCTGTTAATACGGTTATTCAAATCCAATTACCAACCCAGCACCCAGGCAAAGATCAGCGGGCAAACGATCGTCGCATCACTCTCTACAATGAACTTGGGTGTATTGATATCCAGTTTACCCCAGGTGATCTTTTCATTCGGCACCGCGCCGGAATAAGAACCATACGAAGTAGTAGAATCACTGATCTGGCAGAAATAACTCCAGAAAGGCACGTCATGCCATTCAAGATCCTGGTACATCATCGGTACCACACAGATCGGGAAATCACCGGCGATACCACCACCGACCTGGAAGAATCCGACCCCTTTGCCGGATGAATTATTCCGGTACCATTCGGTCAACCATACCATGTATTCGATACCGCTTTTTACAGTACTTGCCTTCAATTCACCTTTTATCACATAGCTCGCAAAAATATTCCCTGTTGTGCTGTCCTCCCATCCCGGTACTACAATCGGAATATTCTTTTGCGCAGCTGCTACCACCCAACTGTCTTTAGGATCGATCTCATAATACTGTTCAAGTTCACCACTCATGATGGTTCTATATAAGAACTCATGCGGAAAATATCTTTCTCCTTTTTCTTCCGCATCCTTCCACTGTTTTACCAGGTGTTTCTGCAAACGACGGAATGCTTCTTCTTCGGGGATACAGGTATCAGTTACCCGGTTGTAATGATTCTCGAGCAGGTTCCATTCATCCTGTGGCGTCAGGTCGCGGTAATGGGGAATTCGTTTGTACTTGGAATGGGCCACCAGGTTCATCACATCTTCTTCGAGATTGGCACCGGTGCAGCTGATGATATCTACTTTTCCCTGGCGGATCATTTCGGAGAGCGAGATACCGAGTTCACCGGTACTCATGGCGCCGGCAAGGGTGACCATCATTTTACCACCTTCCAGTAAATGTTTTTCATAACCTTTGGCCGCATCCATCAATGCGGCTGCGTTGAAATGGCGGTAATGATGCTCGATAAACTGGGAAACAGGGCCTTTTTTCATTGTGTTACTTTTTAATGCAGGCCGCCTTCAGATCCCGCAGGGCGCGGGAGACAATGCGGAAAGCTGCAAAAATAAAGATTCATTTAATACCCTGTTTTGATTTATTTGATTGGATGATCTGTTTCGGCATAAAAAAGTGGGTCAGTTTGAATTTTTTAATGCCTTGTCATTCCGAACCAAGTGAGGAATAGGGTAAGATGCTTCTATAAATAAATTGATTCCGATACTTCGTGTCTCAGCACAGGCTGCTGAGGGATCTAAGTCCAGATTCTTCCGCAGCTTGTACCGAGTGAAGCGAGGTATCGGAATTCGAATAGAAGATTTAACCCTTCATTTATCCTTCGCTTTGCTCCCACGCCATCCGGCGGGGCACGCAGGATGACAATTTCATCGCTAAAATTCAAACTGACCCACTACCAAAAAGTGAATTAGTTTCTTACTTCACCAGTTTCTCTATATCACCGATACTTCCCGATGGATCCACTTTCACGCTGTACTTTTTGGTTTTTGTTGTCAGCCTTATTTTATAGTGTGTTCCTTCTGTATTGTTGATCTCTCTTACATCAATGATCTCGGCGTCGGCGAATCGCTTGTCCACAGCTGTCATTACGGTAAGGGGCAACTGGTCGAAGAAAATATCCCGGATGCTGCCTTCGAGTTCGCCGTCGGCGTTGAAATAAGCGATCGCACGGCGGCCTGCCAGCACAAAGGTTGCTTTATCATAGTCGCCCTGGCGGCTCCAGCTCACGCTCTGTGCACTGGAAAATTCTTTTTTAAATGTGGCCAGTACTTCCTGGTCAGGGGTTGGGTCATCACCGGCATACACTGCTGACAGACCTGCTGTCACCAGTAAGGAAAGGGAAAGGATAATTTCTTTCATGGCTTAAAATTTAGAGTGAATGATTTTTGATCTACAGCTCAAATGTACTGGTCTACGAAACCCTTCGCAAGTGAATTGTGGTCCAAAGGATTCCTTCGGAGATTGGCGGTGCCCTATGTTAATGCTCTTAACGGATCATTCATGATCATTAACATCATGGGTAGAAATAACAAAACCCCGTATACGATCTGTATGACGGGGCTTGTTTTACCACACACCAAAACTTACTTGAAAAAATTTTTATACGTGCGCTGCTGCTTTATGATTTTTTAGTTTTACTATATGTGCTCCAGCTATTACCGGAAGAACGCAAAACGATTTTTGAATCAGCATTCTCTACCGTGATATAATAATGGGTTTCGTCGCTTTTCACTGCTTCGAAGAGATCACTTACCCAATAATTCTCGTAATTCTTTCTCAGGTTCGTCTGCAGACCTAAAGGAAGATCCAGCGGGCTGAGATAACGGGTGAGACCCAGTAATTCTCCATTTTCGCTATAATAGGCGAATACATAGCGTTCGTTGTATACAAAGGTTGCTTTGTAGTAACCGCTGCCTACGGTCCAATCTACTTGTTTAGCGGTGACGAACTCATTTTTGAAGGCATCCAGAACTTTCTGGTTTACATTTTCTTCGTTGGGAGCGGTACCGGCAAATGCG
>JANOHQ010000130.1:0-2483 GCA_031406595.1 Chitinophagaceae bacterium | reverse complement strand
ATCGCGGAGGTCAAAAAAATAAGCTTTCATCCAGTTCCCCTGCCAGAAAGGACTACCATTTATCTGGGCGTATGGAATGTTCCTCGAAAGGCCATCACTTCCATATACCACGACACTGCTAAACGCATCTCTGTTATTTTGTACCGGGCCTATTTCAACTAATACCTGGCCCTCCGTTAACAAAGAGATCATCAGGAACTGTAAACCCAACCAGTAACACTTATTAATATGAAATTTCAATTTCATCAATCTCTTTGTTCTTAAATAAACTTCAAATTTACTTTTTTCATGTCATTATTACTTTACAAATTACTTTATTCTTAAAATATAACAGAATATCTTAAACATCAATTATACCCGTATTCTTTCAGCCATGTTTCATTTTCTCTCCACTTCGGCTTCACTTTTACAAATAACTCTAAAAAAATTTTCTGCTGAATAAAGGCTTCAATAGCTTTTCTTGCTTCCGTTCCTATTTTTTTTATCATCGAACCTTTATCGCCGATCAGGATAGCTTTTTGCGTTTCCCGGTGAACGATAATGTCTGCAACTATCTTTACCAAAGTAGTCTTCTCCTTGTATTCCCTTACCATCACAGTCGTATGATAGGGTATTTCATCCTGTGCCAGTTCATATATTTTTTCCCGGATTAATTCACTTACAAAAAAACGGGTATTCAGGTCGGTGATATCATCGCCATTATAAAACGGCTCGCCTTCAGGCAAGAATTCAAGAATTGCGTTTACCAGCTTCTTTTTATTAATGCCTGATAAAGCCGAAATAGTTATAATTTTTTTACAATAGGGCTTTAAAGAAAAGAAATCAACTGCTTCTTTTATCCTCGCTTCACTGGCAAGGTCGATTTTATTGATGGCAACAATAGCCGGCACTTTTAACTTTAATGCGGTAAATATTGCATCGCACTCTTCCAGGTTTTCTTTTACATCCACTAACAGCATGGCCAGGTCTGCATCTTCAAGCGCTGTCTTTACTGCCTGCATCATTTTTTCATGCAGTTTATACTTTGGTTCGATGATACCCGGTGTGTCAGAAAAAATCACCTGGTATTCTTTTTCCGTCAGGATCCCCTTTATTCGGTGCCGGGTGGTTTGAACTTTTGGAGAAACAATAGCCAGCTTCTCGCCGATCAGGGCATTAAGCAATGTACTTTTCCCCGCATTGGGTCTACCAAATATGTTAACAAACCCTGATTTCATTGATTACCTTATATTAACCACCAAAAAATTACTAGTTAAGCCAACCTTTGCGCTCAAAGCCTTCGATATAATGCAAGACTATAAACTGAGCTTAGCAAGACTATCGACTGGGCTTAGTAAGACTATCGAATAGGCTTAATTGAAAATCCGCCTTTCGGCGGACTTCCTGTTGCGAAGGGGAGGTTCGAACTCCCGACCTTTGGGTTATGAGCCCAACGAGCTACCGCTGCTCTACTTCGCGATGTTGGAGCGCAAAAATAGCGTTATTCGGCTTACCGTCCAAAAAGATAGTACTGACCTGGTTTTTTTCCGGAACAATTTCCCAAACGCTGGGGATAGAACTAGCTTTTGGAGACGCTGCTCGAACCGCTGCTTTTCAAATCTTTTATAACACCTGGTCCTTTATACCGTACATCGCTGGCCCCCGATGCATGGGCAGATAATTCTTTGTTCACTGTTATCTTTATATCGCTTGCACCGCTTGCTTTTGCATTACAATTTTCCGTAACAAAATCAAAGCCTTTAAAATCACAGGCCCCACTTGCATCAATGGTAAGTTCACTCGCCGAACCAGTCACCAGCATATCTGATGCACCGCTGAGGTCTATGTTTAATTTTTTCACTTCCAGTTTTCCTTTGAGATCACTGGCTCCTGATTGACGGATATCGAGGACATCGGCTTTGATCGTTCCATTGATGAAAACATCGCAGGCACCACTGATGTTGAGTTTATCGATCTGTTTGAATGAGATATAGGCTTTCAGCTTTTTGTTGCCCGTATTCCAGAACTTTCCTTCTGCTTCGTATTTCACATACAAAATACCGTCTTTTACTTCCACTTTTATTTTGTCCCGGAATTTAGTCTCCGAAGCGCTAACAGCCACTGCTTCCTCATTGCTTTGGGTGAGGTATACATCAAAAGCGCTGGACACGGAAATGCCGTGATAGCCTTTTGCTGCCCTGACTTCAGCATTGGAATCATTTACCTGTTGGGCTTTTAGACCGCTTGCAAATAAAAATCCAACCAGGACGACAAATAATTTTTTCATGGTATAAACTTGTTTTTAAATTCTTGTAATCGTTCCGCCTGTATGCGTCTTTACTTCGCGGATCAAAGGGCTGCCTTTATATCTTACGACACCACCGGTGTTTGCTTTTGCCTGCAATTCTTTTTCTGCATTGATTGAAATGATGGCACCAGTGCTCACAGTAGCCTTGCAGGTAGAAGTGGTCAGCTCATCTCCTTTGAATTTGCTGCCGGTATCA
>JANOHQ010000110.1:0-4793 GCA_031406595.1 Chitinophagaceae bacterium | reverse complement strand
CAAAAGGAAAGATTAAATTTGGGAAATAGACGGAAGTCGGGAGACCGGAGTCCGAAGATTAGTCGTTCATAATTTTTTTCTGTCGACAAAATGAAAGTCGCAGACAATGTGAGGCTTGTTAAAAGAAAATAGAGTCTTACCAATAATAGCAAATAATTGCTTTAAAACGACCATCTCCGGACTCCTGACCCCGGACTCCCGGCTTTTCAAATATCCAACCATGAAATTATTGACCCATATCCCCGCCTTTCTTAAAAACAAATACTTCATCTCATTTGCGGCTTTTTGCGTAGTCCTCCTTTTCCTGGATAAGAATGATTTTTTCACCCAATATGAGCGTGGGGATGAATTGAAGGCACTCCAGCAAAGCAAACGCTATTATACCACCCAGATAGCAGCAGAACGCAAAGAATTAGAGGCACTTAAGACAAACCCGGCCACGGTAGAAAAATACGCCCGGGAGCAATACCTGATGAAAAGGGATAATGAAGAGATCTTCCTGGTATCGGAAAAATACGATGCAACTCAAAGCGGTACAAAGAATTAGAAGACTTTACACAATAAGGCAAACCCACTCCCGTTAGTATAACGGACGCTTCTAATATCTCAGCTACAAGGACACATCTTATTATTGGACACTTAACTTGGATTTGCCAAATGACAAATTTTACCCCCGAGGATCTTTTATTGTATTTGTACAACGAAACCTCAGCTAAACAGACCACGGCTATTGAAACCGCTTTGGAAAAAGACTGGACACTTCGTGAGAAACTCACGGTCCTGAAAGTTTCCATGGAACGGCTCGACAAACTCACAGAATCACCCCGCACTGAAGTTGTATTGAATGTGTTGAACCACGCACGGGAACACTCTGCTGAAGAAGTACAGTAGTTCGTTCACCAACACTTACCAAAAGATTTTGCATTCGTTCCGGAAAGGGCGGATGCTTTTTTTATTCCTAAGAGCTTAAAAGAGGGAGAGGAGTTTAAGGAGTATGTGACATTCATTCATATTACCATAGATACCATAAAACAGCAGGGTCCTTGCCAATAATGAGAATCTCCGATAGACAGGGTTCCTCTTTTTCTCTTTTTCCTCTTTTGAACTCTTAGCTTTGCGCAGCAATGACCCGCAAAGAACGTTATCATTTCGTTATTGACTACTTCCAAACTAATATGCCCGTAGCGGAAACAGAACTCACGTTCGACAACCCCTATGAATTACTGGTGGCCGTTATTCTCTCCGCCCAATGCACCGATAAACGGGTGAATATGACAACACCCGAAATTTTCCGGAAATACCCCCATGTACAGGCATTGAGCAAAGCCAGCTTCGAAGAGCTTTTTCCCTTTATCAAAAGCATCTCTTACCCCAACAATAAAACCAAACACCTGATCGGGATGGCTAATAAGGTGGTGGAGCAATTCAACGGGGAGATCCCGATGACAGTGGATGAACTGGTTCAGCTACCCGGCGTTGGAAGAAAGACCGCGAACGTCATTACATCGGTGATCGACCGGCAACCGAATATGGCCGTAGATACCCATGTATTCAGGGTCAGTAAAAGGATTGGCCTGGTTTTGCCCACCGCTTCTACCCCACTGGCCGTTGAAAAGGAACTGATCAAACATATCCCCCGGGCACTTGTCCATAAAGCCCATCACTGGCTGATACTGCATGGAAGATATATTTGCATTGCCCGCAGTCCGAAATGCGGAGAATGCGGGTTACGACCTGCCTGCAAATATTATCAGAAAGAAATTCTTCCAATGCGCTAGTCGTCAGGCCAATCAAATTGGCCAGACGACTAGCGTAAAAACTACACGGGAAAAAACATCCTCAAAATGGTATAAGTTTTCCCCAGAAATTAAGAATTAGCATAATACTTGTTAAGGTTAAGGGATTTTCTCTATAAAATTTTTAACCGTCCAACCATTGAAGAACCTTAACCAACTTTGTTGCTTATTCTGTTTGTGCATTTTCACATCGGTACAGGCACAATTACCCCCCCGGCAATGGGCCCGCCAATACGGTGGTGGCCAGGTTGATATCCCCTTTTCTATAAAATTCACTACCGACGGCGGTACGATCGTAGCCGGTTATACCGATTCAGATGATGGCGATATAAGCCCGCAACCCAACCGCGAATACTGGGACCTCTGGGTGATCAAGCTTGATCGTTGCGGAAATATTCAATGGGAACGTTCTTTTGGCGGAAGCAATTATGAAAGCGCAAGAGATGTTGTGCAGACAGCAGACGGCGGTTATATCGTAGCCGGTGAAACTAATTCCACCGACGGCGGTGTGATGGCAGGCTTCGGCGGTACCAAAGATATATGGATACTAAAACTGGATGGCTCCGGAGCATTACAATGGCAAAGACGGTATGGCGGCTCGGGTTTGGATATAGCCAATCATATTCATTTATTGGACGACGGAACTTTCCTGTTGACGGCTTCCTCTTCTTCCAACGATGGCAATATTACCGGCAACCATGGTACCGCCGGTTATACCGATGGCGTATTGATGAAACTGGATGCCAGCGGCACATTACTCTGGAGCCGTTGCTATGGCGGCAGCAAGAATGAAGAGCTGCTCGATATCGAGATCATCAATGGCAGAACCTATCTCGCGGGTTATGCAAATTCCACCGATGGTGATATTCCCCCTCAGCAAAAAAATTACGATGTCTGGCTGCTGGCACTGGATGCCAATGGTAATAAGATATATAGCAAAGTATACGGTGGCTCGCAGAATGACGTAGCCTATTCCATGACAAGAGGCAACAATGGCTCATTGACACTGGCCGGTTATACGACATCTACCGATGGCGATGTAAGCGGCGCACAAGGCAGCCAGGATTACTGGATCATCAATATCAATCCAGCCAATGGCAACCTCAACTGGCAAAAAGTAATGGGTGGTACCGATGCAGAATACGCGAACTCGGTGATCGCGGATGAGGATGGTGGTTATATCGTTGGAGGTGTTTCTTATTCGGATGATGGCGATATAGCGACTCCATTAGGTGAAGGCGACTACTGGGTGGTAAAACTGACGAGTGCCGGTACCCTGGCCTGGAAACAAAATATTGGCGGCAGTGGTAATGATCATCTTCGGTCAGTCATTTACCAGCCTTCGGTCAAAGAATATTTTCTCTGTGGCGATTCCGATTCCGGGGATGGCGATTTTAACGGCGGACAGGGAGAGACGGATTTTGGTATCATCAAATTAAAACTACTGGATACCCTGTTACTGGATTCAACAGTTTGCACACTCAATGGCTATGTTCCCACCACAGATACGCTCCGCGATATCTGCGGTAACGATTCTGCCTATGTAACCTGGCAAGGAGTAGAGATCAAGGGACCCTTCGATGGTATAAAAAAGATCGATACCATTTTTGTCGGGCAAACCCTGCAACTCCCCAGCACCGACGGAGGCGACATCACCTGGAATTTTGATCCGACCTTAAGTTGTACCGACTGTCCGAACCCCATCGCTTCTCCGCTTGTCACCACTATTTATACGGCTACGCATTCGCTGGCCAGCGACTGCCAGCTAAGCGACCAGTTCACCCTGGTGGTACTGAAAGACGCCCTGATCTTTATGCCCACCGCCTTTACCCCCAACGGGGACGGATTGAACGATTGGTTCGGGCCGATCGGGAAAGTGCCGGACGAGTTCCGGATGCAGATCTTTAACCGTAACGGTGAAGTGGTTTTTAAAAGCGCCTCCACCTATGATAAATGGGATGGCCGTTTCAAAGGATCAGCACAACCAAGCAGCGTTTTTATTTATTGGATACAATACAAGGACAAACAAAACAAATTGATACAGCGAAAAGGAACGCTTGTATTGATGCGATGATACATTAATGCTTTGTCCCGTTGAATTCCCCTCTCTTTCAGGAGAGGGGAGCAAGGGGTGAGGCGATGAATTATTAACTCTTTGCCTCTTTGAATTCTCCTCTCCCGTCATCGCGAGCAACGCGAAGCGAGAGAGGGGAGTAAGGGGTGAGGTCAATTACTCACTTATGGACAGAAGAGAATTTTTTACCAAAGCAAGAAAAAGAGCGATTCTTAGCGGATCGTCTACCCGCAGTATTGCCAGCGACCTGACCCCCTATACCGGCAACTGGACTATGAACGAAGTAGCACACTTGCTCAAACGAACGATGTTCGGAGCAAAAAAATCCGATATCGATTACTTCCTGGGACTCTCTCCCAATGCAGCGATCGATGAGCTGCTGAATAATATTCCCGTAGTATCTGCACCCCTCCGTGATTATGGCCTGATCGAAGACGAGGACGGTGTAATGCATGATGACCTGGGTGTAGTACAGGGACAAACATGGGTCAATGATCTCAATACCCTCAGTCACCCGAATGTGCGTGGTTCTATCAACAACCTCCGGCTGGACAGTCTTCATAAATGGTGGGCAGGACTGATCATCAACCAGAACCGGAGCATTACCGAAAAAATGGTGATGTTCTGGCAGCATCATTTCTCCGTACAGGAAGAAGAAGTGGGCAATGCCACATTGATGTGGCGTTACCATAATCTTTTCCGTAGCAATGGCCTCGGGAATGTAAAACAACTCGTACGACAGGTGACAACAGACCCTGCTATGCTGATCCACCTTAATGGGTTTTTGAATTCAAGATTGGCACCCGATGAGAATTATTCAAGGGAGATGCAGGAACTCTTTACGATCGGTAAAGGACCTGATTCCCTGTATACAGAAAATGATGTGATCGCCGCAGCAAGAGTGCTGACCGGCTGGCGTATCG
>JANOHQ010000109.1:0-4498 GCA_031406595.1 Chitinophagaceae bacterium | reverse complement strand
TGAGCTCGTACAATAAGTTCAGGGGACAATGGGCTTCCCAGAATTATTACCTGTTGACACATATACTCAGAAAAGAATTCGGCTTCAAAGGCGTGGTGATGAGTGACTGGGATGCCAATACCAGTACCCTGCAGCCTTTATGGAACGGACTTGACCTGGAAATGGGTACTGACCTGCGTATGAGGGACAATCCTGACTATAGTAAATTCTGGATGGGCGACACCGTTATTACCCTGGTAAAAGCAGGCCGCTTCCCCGAATATTTGCTGGATCAAAAAGTAAGGAGAATATTATACGTGATGTATAAGTCCGGTATGATGAGCGATAAAAAAATGCCGGGCTCCTATAATACGAAGGAAAGCCAGCGTACCGCCGCACAGGTAGCAGAAGAAGGCATCGTACTGTTAAAAAATAGCAGCGACAACGGGAATGCAAACCTGTTACCCCTGGATAAAAATACTGTAAAGAATATTGCGGTCATTGGTTACAACGCTGAACGTAACCAGGCGATGGGCGGCGGAAGTTCCCAGGTTCGGGCCTTCTATGAGATCACACCCTTAAAAGGTTTGAAGGCTTTAGCGGGTAGCAAAACAAATATCACCTATTCCAAAGGTTACGAGATTTTCCGGGGTGCAAAAGCAAATGCCACACTGATCGCGGAAGCAGTGGAAGCAGCAAAAAAAGCCGATGTTGCCATTATCGTAGGTGGATGGACGCATGGCTATGATTATTCCGTATGGAGAGACAATCAATACGATGCAGAAGATTATGATAAGCCTGATATGAAAATGCCTTTTGGCCAGGATGAACTGATCGATGCAGTGCTGAAAGCAAACCCAAAGACCGTTGTGGTACTGATGGGTGGTGGTGCGATCGATATGAGCCAATGGGTAAACCGGACCCCTGCCATTTTGCAGGCATGGTATCCGGGTTTGGAAGGTGGTAATGCACTAGCAAAAATTATTTTCGGTGATGTGAATCCATCCGGCAAACTGCCAATGAGTTTTCCTGAAAAATTGGAAGATGAGCCGGCGCATAAACTGGGACAATATCCCGGTGATTCTACAATCGTTCATTATTTTGATGATATCTATGTTGGTTATCGCTATTACGATACGTATAAGGTAGAGCCCCGGTTTGCTTTTGGTCATGGATTATCTTATACCACATTCGAATACTCGGATCTTACCGTAACCGGGAAGGGAACGAACGCTGTTGTCAGTTTCACTCTAAAGAATACCGGGAAAGTGGCCGGTGCAGAAACAGCCCAGGTCTACGTTAAGCAAATGAAAACTGCGCTTCCGCGGCCCGAGAAAGAATTAAAGGCATTTGATAAGGTATTCCTGAAAGCGGGCGAGTCGAAGACCATCCGTATTAACCTTGATGAAAATGCTTTCCAGTATTACAGCGATATCGAAAATAAATGGGTAATGGAAAAAGGAGAGTTTGCTATCCAGGTAGGCAGCTCATCGAGGAATATAAAATTACAGGGTAAAATAAAATTGTAGTGATGCAAAACGGCGGAAGATATAGAAGAGTATGGTTATGGGCCGCAGTGGCGTGCATATATATGGGATGCAATAAAGGCGGAAAACCGTCGGGGAATACCGATCCCACTCCCGTGCCTGCATCAGGGATCAGCTACTGGTTAACAACCGGTGATAAGAACAACCTGCTATCCCGGCAAACTACGGCACTGGATTTTGCCACTATCACCAGTTCACTGCCTGTTATCAATGTGGATTCAACACAGATCTTCCAGCCGGTTGATGGTTTTGGCTATACGCTTACTTCGGGAAGTGCACAGGTGATCAACCAGTTGCCTGCCGCTGAAAAAAATAATTTGCTGAATGAATTATTTGGAAGCGGGGAAAACAGTCTCTGTATAAATTTTTTACGGATCGGCATCGGCGCCACGGACCTGAGTGCTACCGTTTATTCTTATGATGATATGCCGGTTGGTCAAACCGATCCGGGTCTGCTGCAGTTCAGTCTTTCTCCTGACCAGGCAATGATAGCTTTATTAAAACAGATCGTGCTGGTAAATCCTGCGATCAAATTATTGGCGACACCCTGGTCGGCACCAGCCTGGATGAAGGATAATGGAAGTTCTATCGGCGGAAGCCTGCTCCCTGCTTACTATTCTGTCTATGCCAATTATTTTGTGAAATATGTACAGGCCATGCAAGTGGAAGGATTGACGGTCTATGCCATCACCCCGCAGAATGAACCATTGCACCCCGGGAATAACCCAAGCATGTACATGACCGCGGCTCAGCAGGCTTTATTTATAAAAACTCATCTCGGTCCTGCTTTCAGTGCAGCAGGCATCACGACTAAGATCATTATCTATGATCATAATTGCGACAGACCGGATTATCCACTGGATATATTGAATGATGCGGCGGCCCGTCCCTATATAGACGGATCTGCCTTTCATTTGTACGCAGGGAATATCACGGCGCTGTCACAGGTTTATTCCGCTCACCCAACAAAGAATATTTATTTCACCGAACAGTATACCTCAAGCACCGGGAGTTTTTCAGGAGATCTTAGCTGGCATTTGAAAAATGTCATCATTGGTTCAATGCGCAACTATAGCCGGGTGGCATTGGAATGGAATCTTGCTACCGACCCGTCGTACGGACCGCATACAAGCGGGGGTTGCGATGTCTGTCTCGGCGCACTGACCATCGGGGCAGGAACTGTCACCCGTAATGTTTCTTATTATATCATTGCACAAGCATCTAAATTCGTGAAAGCCGGGTCGGTGAGGATCGCCAGTGATGACTACGGCAATTTATCTTCGGCAGCGTTTTTGCGGCCGGATGGGAAGAAAGTACTGATCGTATTGAATGAAGATGCTGCCGCACAGGTATTCAATATACGTTTCAAATCAAAAATGCTGGCTTCTACCTTACCCGGTAAAAGCGTAGCTACTTATATATGGTGAATTTAAAATGTGAAAAAATGAACAGTATGCTATCAGCCATCCTTTTCTTTACACTAACCCTTTTTTCTGGTTGCTCCAAGAAAGGGGGCTCGCCAACACCCGCACCGGCCGTGGCACAAATATCAGTGAGTGATCTCTCAAAACCCGAGGGCAATGCCGCGTCAGTGCCCTTCAGTTTTACGATCTCGCTGGATCGTGCGTCTACTCAGGCAGTGTCGGTTACCTGGACAACCGTGGAAGGTTTTGCCCGGTTCAATACTGATTTTATCCAGGCTTCTCAAACCGTCACTTTTGCCCCCAATGAAACGCAAAAGACAATTTCGATCAACGTGATCGGGGATGACCTGAGAGAAGGGGAGGATGATTTTAAAATATTGCTGTCTACAGCCGTGAATGGAGTGATCATAAAAGGAATTGGTAACGGTGTGATCGAGAACGACGATAGCCGCGTGGATTTTACCAATGCCGGTTATGACGCACCTGCTACTTATCCCGGTTATGCATTGGCCTGGGCAGATGAGTTCAACGGGACTTCGTTGGGTCTGACCGACTGGAGTTTTGAGAACGGTGATGGTTGCCCGGCTATCTGCGGATGGGGTAACAATGAATTGGAGTATTATACCAGCCGCCCGGAGAATCTTTTTTTCCAGGACGGGAAAATGATCATTGAAGCCCGGAAGGAAAATTATTCAGGAAAGAATTATACTTCTTCCAAAATACTGACCCGGGGTAAAAAGATTTTTAAATACGGACGATTTGATATCCGTGCCAAATTGCCCAAGGGAAAAGGTATCTGGCCGGCATTCTGGTTGTTGCCCCAGAGTAATGTATTTGGTGGCTGGCCCAGGAGCGGCGAGATCGACCTGATGGAAATGATCGGGCATGAAGCGAACAGGAGCCATGGAACTTTGCATTTCGGTCCAGGTCCCGGCAGCACGCAACTGGGCAGGAACTATACATTGCCATCCGGTATTTTCAATGATGAGTTCCATGTGTTCTCCCTGGAATGGAAACAGAACCAGATCAAATGGTTCATCGACGGAAATCTCTTCTCCACGTATACGAGTGCAGATTTTGGCGCCAATAATTATCCATTCAATGAAGATTTCTTCTTGATCGTGAACCTGGCTGTGGGTGGCAACTGGCCGGGTAGTCCTGATGCGCTTACTTATTTCCCCCAATGGCTGATCGTGGATTATATCAGGGTGTATCAATAGGCAATGGGCAATTGGCAATTAGACCCTGAAATTTCAGGTGTTCGCCTATTTGCCAGGAACTGCCAATAAAACGACCCTTTTGTCTATTGTCCATTGCATATTGCCCATTGCCCATTGCCTGTTGAAAATGTTTACTTTGCACTTGTAATTGACGCGGAATGATCAGATTTATAGGGGTACTCTTAGCATCGCTTTTACTCACCAACCTGCATGCCCAGCTTTGTACGGGTAGCCTGGGTGACCCTCTCATTCATATCACATTCGGGCAGGGCTCCAATCCCGGCGGATCACTACCTGCCGCCAGCACCAGTTATCCATACGTGACCAA
>JANOHQ010000052.1:0-11876 GCA_031406595.1 Chitinophagaceae bacterium | reverse complement strand
AGAAAGAATATCAAAAGGTGCAATCTGGCCATCGCTTAACGGAACACCGGCTTTTACAAAGTCGCCATCCTGTGCAAGGATTTGCCTCGTAAGCGGTACCAGGTATTTTTTCTGTACGCCATCTTTTGCTTCGATGATAATCTCCCGGTTACCTCTCTTGATAGCACCCATGGAAACCACACCGTCGATCTCGGATACCACAGCAGGATTGCTCGGGTTTCTTGCTTCGAACAGTTCAGTTACACGGGGAAGACCTCCGGTGATATCTCTCAGCTTACCGAGGATACGCGGGATCTTCACGATCACCTGGCCTGCTTTTACTTCTTCGCCTTCTTCCATAATGATATGGCTTCCGGTAGGCAGGTTATACGATTTATTGTCCTTGCTGCCGGCTACAATGATCGAAGGTATTTTGGTCTTATCTCTTGTTTCAATAACCACTTTTTCGCGGTGACCTGTTTGCTCATCTGCTTCTTCACGGTAAGTAACCCCATCGATCACATTCTCAAACTTCACCGTACCGTTGATCTCTGCCATGATAACGTTGTTGAACGGATCCCATGTGCAAAGAATATCTCCTTTATTGACCTTCTGCCCGTCTTTTACATTCAGGGTCGCACCATAAGGGATATTATTGGTAATGAGTAACCGATCGTTCTTCGTATCAATGATACGAACCTCACCGGTACGCCCGATAACGATCACTGCTTTCGATCCCTCTTTATTTTCGATACTTACTGTACGGAGACCATCGAATTGTACAGTACCGTCAAACTTGGCCAGCAAGGTAGATTCAACCGATGCAGAACCTGCCACACCACCCACGTGGAATGTACGGAGGGTCAGCTGTGTACCCGGCTCACCGATTGACTGGGCAGCAATGATACCAACGGCATCACCACGCTGCGCTGTGTTACCACTCGCCAGGTTCTTACCATAACATCTCACGCAAACACCACGCTTGCTTTCGCAGGTCAGTACCGAACGGATCTCCACTGTTTCAATACCCGCTTCCTCAATTTTCCTTGAGATATCGACGGTTATTTCCTCTGTGGCTCCAACGATCAGGTTCTCTGTTACCGGCTCATATATATCATGCAATGATGTACGGCCAGCGATCCTGTCGCTCAGCGGCTCGATCACATCCTCATTATCTTTCAATGCAGAAGTAGCGATACCACGAAGTGTTCCGCAATCCTCTTCTGTAATAACCATATCCTGTGCAACGTCCACAAGACGACGGGTCAGGTAACCTGCATCCGCCGTTTTCAGGGCCGTATCCGCAAGACCTTTACGGGCACCATGGGTTGAGATAAAGTAGTCCAGTACGTTCAGACCACCTTTAAAGTTGGAAAGGATCGGGTTCTCGATGATCTCAGAACCAGATGAACCTGATTTTCTTGGCTTCGCCATCAATCCCCTGATACCGGCCAGCTGTTTGATCTGCTGCTTAGAACCCCTTGCTCCTGAATCAAGCATCATATAAAGGGAATTGAATCCCTGCCTGTCATTGGCGAGTTCCCGGATCAACGTCTCTGTGATTCTTGTATCTACCCGGCTCCAGATATCAACGATCTGGTTATAACGTTCATTATTGGTGATCAGGCCCACGTTGTAACTATCCCACACTTCGTCTACTTCACCTTTTGCATTATCCAGCAATTCTTCTTTTGAATCCGGAATGATCAGGTCATTGATACTAAATGATAAACCTCCCTGGAAGGCTGTACGGAATCCCAGTGTTTTGATATCATCCAGGAACTTCGCCGTTTTGGGAACATTGGTGATCTTAATAATATCTCCAATGATCTCACGAAGATTCTTTTTGGTCAACAGTGTATTTACAAATCCAACTTCTGCCGGTACGTGCTGGTTAAATATTACCCGGCCAACAGTCGTTTCGATCAGTTTATGCTCCAGCAATCCATCACTGTTACGGATATTCGCTTTTACCTTGATCCACGCATGCATATCAATAACACGCTCATTGTAGGCAATGATCACTTCTTCGTTAGAGTAAAATGATTTACCCTCTCCGCGAACGGTTTCTGTCTCATTTGTCCTTTTACCCTTGGTAATATAATACAGACCGAGTACCATGTCCTGGGAAGGCAGGGTGATCGGCGTACCATTTTGCGGGTTCAGGATATTATGAGAAGCCAGCATCAATAACTGTGCTTCCAGGATCGACTGGTGACTTAACGGTACGTGTACCGCCATCTGGTCACCATCAAAGTCGGCGTTGAATGCTGTCGTTACCAGCGGGTGAAGCTGGATCGCTTTTCCTTCGATCAGTTTAGGCTGGAAAGCCTGGATCGACAAACGGTGAAGCGTTGGGGCACGGTTCAGCATGACCGGGTGCCCTTTTAATATATTCTCGAGGATATCCCAAACCACAGCTTCCTTCTTGTCTACCAGTTTCCTTGCAGACTTCACTGTTTTTACGATACCCCTTTCAATCAGTTTACGGATAATGAATGGCTTGAACAATTCAGCCGCCATATCTTTTGGAAGACCGCACTCATGCAGTTTCAGCTCAGGACCCACTACGATAACCGAACGACCGGAATAGTCAACACGTTTACCCAACAAGTTCTGACGGAAACGGCCTTGTTTACCTTTCAATACATCACTGAGTGATTTCAGCGCACGTCCGCCTTCTGCTTTTACGGCATTGGATTTACGGCTGTTGTCAAATAATGAATCCACCGCTTCCTGCAGCATTCTTTTTTCATTACGAAGAATAACCTCAGGCGCTTTGATCTCCAGCAATCTTTTCAAACGGTTATTACGGATAATAACGCGGCGATAAAGATCATTCAGGTCAGAAGAGGCAAAACGACCGCCATCCAACGGCACTAACGGACGGAGTTCGGGTGGAATAACTGGAATATATTGCATCACCATCCATTCAGGACGGTTAGTGATCCTTGTGTTCGCATCCCGGAAAGCTTCCACAACGCTCAGGCGCTTTAAGGCATCTGCTTTACGTTGTTGTGAAGTTTCAGTGGCCGCAGCATTACGCAGGTCAAATGATAACTGATCGAGGTCGATGCGCTGGAGCATATCATGCACCGCTTCAGCACCCATCTTGGCGATGAACTTATTAGGATCATCATCCGGCAGGTACTGGTTGTCTTTTGGTAATGTATCAAGAATATCCAGGTACTCTTCTTCTGTCAGCAGGTCACCGGGATTTTGTCCCTTGTCTGCACGGATACCCGACTGGATCACCACGAAACGTTCGTAGTAAACGATCGTTTCCAGTTTCTTGGAACTTACGCCCAGCAAGTAACCGATCTTATTCGGCAATGATTTGAAATACCAGATATGAACAACAGGTACTACCAGTTTGATATGACCCATTCTTTCCCGGCGCACTTTCTTTTCTGTTACTTCTACACCGCAACGGTCGCACACGATCCCTTTATAACGGATACGTTTGTACTTACCGCATGCACATTCATAATCTTTTACCGGGCCAAATATCCTTTCGCAGAACAAACCATCTCTTTCAGGTTTGTACGTACGATAGTTGATCGTTTCCGGCTTTAAGATCTCACCATAGCATCTCTCCAGGATAGTATCAGGAGAAGCAAGACCGATGGTGATCTTCGAAAAAGCCGCTTTGGGACGATTCTCTTTTTTCATTTATTAGTAGCTTTTAACTGATGTAATTGGATTGGGAAATTTTGGAATTGGGAAATTGGGAAATTTCAATTTCGAAATTTCCCAATTCACCTTTTCACAATTATTCAAACTTGAGATCAAGGCCTAAACCTCTCAACTCATGAACCAGCACATTAAACGACTCTGGTACACCTGCTCTTGGTACATTTTCTCCTTTTACAATTGACTCATAAGTTTTCGCACGACCGATAATGTCATCCGACTTAATTGTCAACAGTTCCTGGAGAATATTTGATGCACCGTAGGCTTCCAGTGCCCATACTTCCATCTCACCAAAACGCTGACCACCAAACTGGGCTTTACCACCCAATGGCTGTTGCGTAATAAGACTGTATGGTCCGATTGAACGGGCGTGCATTTTATCATCCACCATATGGTGCAGTTTTATCACATAAATGATACCCACTGTCGCTTTCTGGTGAAAACGTTCGCCGGTCTCACCATCATAGAGATAAGTATGTCCGTGCATCGGTATCTCAGCCTGTTTGCAGTATTCTGCGATCTCTTCAACAGTAGCACCATCAAAGATCGGCGTAGAGAAACGCAGACCCAACTTCTCACCAGCCCATCCCAGGATCGTTTCATAGATCTGGCCCAGGTTCATACGACTTGGTACACCCAATGGGTTCAGTACCACGTCAACCGGTGTTCCGTCTTCGAGGAACGGCATATCTTCCGCACGGACGATCTTGGCAACGATACCTTTGTTACCGTGACGACCGGCCATTTTATCACCCACTTTCAGCTTACGCTTTACAGCGAGATAAACCTTCGCCAGTTTCAATACACCAGCAGGTAATTCATCCCCGATGCTGATATTGAATTTTTCTCTCTTGTAGCGACCAAGTTCTTCGTTGAACTTGATATTATAGTTGTGCAAGAGGGTATTGATCTGGTCGTCCACTTTTTTATCACTTGTCCAGCCCAACGGATTGATATTGGCGTAGTCCAAACCACGAAGATTCTTTTCCGTGAATTTGGCACCTTTACCGATCTGTACTTCGCCGAAGTTATTGCTTACACCAGATGACACATGACTGGAAAGCTGCGTGGTCAATTTCTCCAGCAATACTTCCATCAGGTCAGCCTCATTCTTCTCGTGTATCTTTTCCAGCTTTTCAATCGCCGCTTTCTCTCTTACTTTGGCATTCTTATCTTTCTTGGCCCTTTGGAATAATTTCTTGCCGATCACCACACCTTCTACACCGTTAGGTGCTTTCAGCGAAGCATCTTTTGCATCACCGGCTTTATCACCGAAGATGGCACGCAATAATTTTTCTTCCGGAGTAGGATCACTTTCTCCTTTTGGAGTGATCTTACCAATTAAGATATCGCCTTCTTTTACCTGGGCACCGATACGGATGATACCGTTCTCATCGAGATCCTTGGTTGCTTCTTCCGAAACGTTCGGGATATCCGGGGTCAGCTCTTCTTCACCCAGTTTGGTATCTCTTACTTCCAGTTCATACTCAGAAATGTGAACCGAAGTGAACATATCTTCTTTTACCACTCTTTCGCTGATAACGATGGCATCCTCGAAGTTGTAACCCTTCCATGGCATGAAGGCCACTTTCAGGTTCTTACCCAATGCGATCTCACCATTCTGTGTGGCGTATCCTTCCGTTAAGAAATCACCTTTCTTCACTTTCTGTCCTTTCTTCACCGCAGGGTTCAGGTTGATACAGGTCTCCTGGTTGGTCTTGATGAACTTGGTCAGTCTATAGATCCGCAGGTCATCTTCAAAGCTTACCAGTTTTTCCTGTGCATCACGATCGTAACGAACATGGATCTCGTTGGCATCCACGAACTCTACTATTCCATTTCCATCCGAATGGATCTGGATTCTTGCGTCTCTTGCAGCTTTTGCTTCCAATCCTGTACCTACAACAGGTACATCAGGACGGATCAGCGGAACTGCCTGGCGTTGCATGTTCGATCCCATCAGTGCACGGTTGGCATCATCATGCTCCAGGAACGGGATCAATGAAGCACTCAAACCAACGATCTGGTTCGGGGCAACGTCCATGTACTCCACATCATTTTTATCCAGTATCGGGAAATCGCCTGTTTCCCGGCTTACGATCTTTTCTTCTTTGAAATTTCCTTTTTCATCCAGCGGTGTATTGGCCTGGGCGATCTTTGCCAGATCCTCTTCTTCCGCACTCAGGAAACTCAGTTCTTTCATGTTCACCTTTCCTTCATGCACTTTACGGTAAGGTGTTTCGATAAAGCCCATGTCATTGATCTTCGCATGTACGCAAAGCGTAGAGATCAGACCGATGTTTGGACCTTCCGGTGTTTCAATGGTACAAAGACGTCCATAATGTGAATAGTGTACGTCACGCACCTCGAAACCGGCTCTTTCACGACTCAGACCACCTGGCCCGAGCGCTGAAATACGGCGTTTGTGGGTGATCTCTGATAACGGGTTGGTCTGGTCAAGGAACTGTGACAACTGTGATGTTCCAAAGAAGGAATTGATGACAGAAGACAATGTTCTTGCGTTGATCAGGTCAACCGGTGTAAACACCTCGTTATCCCGTACGTTCATTCTTTCACGGATCGTTCTTGCCATACGTGCAAGACCCACGCCGAACTGTGCATATAATTGTTCACCTACGGTACGTACACGACGGTTGCTCAGGTGATCGATATCATCGATCTCTGCTTTACCGTTGGTCAGGCGCACGAGGTATTTAATGATGAGGATGATATCTTCCTTCGTCAATGTCTTTTTCTGCAGGGGCAGATCGACATTCAGTTTTCGGTTGATCTTGTAACGACCTACTTCGCCGAGGTCATAACGTTTATCACTGAAGAATAGCTTATCGATGATACCACGGGCTGTTTCATTATCCGGTGCATCAGCGCCGCGCAATTGACGATAGATGAACTGAACTGCCTCCAGTTCACTATTCGAAGTATCCTTGTTCAGGGTATTGTAGATGATCGCATAGTCGCCACCCACATCTTCTCTCTGGATGAATACGCTCTTCACATCCATTTCAGAAATGGTGGTGATCGCTTCTTCATCGAGAACGGTATCACGTTCCATCACGATCTCGTTCCTTTCGATAGAAACCACTTCGCCGGTATCTTCATCCACGAAATCTTCTACCCAGGTACGGAGTACACGGGCAGCGAGACGCTTACCAAGATATTTTCCTAAGGTCTTTTTATCTGTTTTTACTTCGTCGGCCATACCAAACAATTCAAGGATGTCCTTGTCTGTTTCGTAACCGATCGAACGCAGCAATGTGGTAACCGGGAATTTCTTCTTCCGGTCGATATACGCATACATCACATTGTTGATGTCGGTGGCAAATTCCATCCAGGCTCCTTTGAAAGGGATAACCCTTGCAGAGTAGATCTTTGTTCCATTCGGGTGAACCGACTGGCCAAAGAATACACCGGGTGAACGATGCAACTGGGAAACCACCACCCTTTCAGCTCCGTTGATCACAAATGTACCACGGGGGGTCATATACGGGATGTTTCCAAGGAATACGTCCTGTACGATGGTCTGGAAGTCAACGTGCTCTTCGTCGTTACAGCTCAAACGCAGTTTTGCTTTGAGTGGAACGGCATAGGTCAGACCCCTTTCCATACATTCTTCAATGGTGTAGCGGGGCGGATCAATAAAGTAATCGAGAAACTCCAATACGAAAATGTTCCGCGTATCAGTGATCGGGAAATTTTCTTTGAACACACGGAACAAACCTTCGATATTACGTTTGTCCGGCGTGGTTTCTAACTGGAAGAATTCTTTGAACGATTGGATCTGTACTTCAAGAAGATCTGGGGTTTCAGCCAGATGCTTGATCTTACCAAAATCTACTCTTGAGTTCACTTTAGTTGAAGACATATGTGTAAAACCGGTTTTAGAACGTTCAGGACATACAAATCACTCACAGGCTTTCATTTTTTTTTAATGAAATACTATGAAAGTCAACTACTTACACATGATTTGGGATGTCAAAATATATTTGGCCAAAATAAAGGATGGCAAAGGTAAGGATTTCTCCTTTTAGAACAAGAAAAAGTTGCCGACAAAAATCCCGCCAAATCATGGTGAAAAACCGGTTGCAGACCCGCAATACCAGCCTAGCTTGACTGAAAATCCGGAATAATGGGATGGAAACAGCTGGTGGCCGACTATTTGGGCTTTACCCGTAAGGACAGGATTGCTATTGTTACGCTCCTGGTAATCATCCTGGGCGTGTTCTTTCTCCCCGCGGTGATACCCGGGAAAAATGCTTCGAAACTGGCAGAAGCCGATACCGCCTGGATAGCAGTTATGAAAAGACTGGAGCAAAAAGAACCGGCTGGCGGCCCGATGTTCCGAAAATATGATGAGGATAATAGCCAGGCTTACCAATATGACCGTACCGAGAATAATTACTCCAAAAGGCAAAAAGCTGACCTATTTTATTTCGACCCCAATACCCTGCCGGCAGCAGAATGGAAAAGGTTGGGGTTGCGGGATAAAACGATCGCAACGATAAAGAACTTTCTCTCCAAAGGTGGAAAATTCAGGAAGCCGGAAGACTTGCAGCGGATCTATGGATTGTTCCCGGATGAGTTTGAAAGGATCGCTCCTTTTATTAAGATCGAATCAACCAATGAAACAAATTCGTATAAACAGTTTACAGCAAAAGATCCTGCTCCTTCTAAACCCGGCAAAACTTTTACCGGCCGCTATGCTGTAGTTGACATCAATACAGCCGATACAACAGCACTGATCGCATTACCCGGCATCGGTAGCAAGCTGGCTTCCAGGATCATCAATTTCCGCGATAAACTGGGAGGTTTTCTTTCCATCGACCAGGTGGGAGAAACATTCGGTTTGCCTGATTCCACTTTTCAAAAAATAAAACAATGGCTGAAACTGGAAAACACGCAGATCCGGAAGATCAATATCAATGAGGCAACGCTGGATGAACTTAAAGCGCATCCGTATATCAGGTATGGTTTGGCCAACCCTATAATTGCTTACCGGGTGCAACATGGGCCGTTTATAAAGCTGGAAGATCTGAAAAAGATCATGGTGATCACAGATGATATTTTCCTGAAGCTCTCGCCTTATTTATTTATTAAACAAGATTGATTAAATTTATAACATGAAAAAAATGGGTAGTGTATATGCTGATATAGAATTGATCAACGCCGATGACCTTGCTCTCGCCCGGAGGAACAAGCTTGACACTGATGAAATTAAAAAAATGACAGTAAAAATGTTGGTTGACTCCGGCGCATATATGTTGAGTATCAATGAAACGCTACAGGAATACCTGCGATTGCCATTTATTGAGAAAAGAAAAGCAGCCCTTGCCAATGGCAGTATTGAGGAGTTTGATACAGTTGGACCCGTCATCGTCAGGTTTAAAAATCGTACAGCGACCTGTAATGCATTTGTTTTAAGAGGTGATGCTGAACCACTTTTAGGCGTAATACCTATGGAAGAAATGGATGTGCTGATACATCCGCGGCGCCAGGAGTTGATTGTTAATCCTGAACATCCCGATATTGCTCAATTAAAAATGAAATAAATATACTCACCTTATCTTTTTCCGGAACTGAATACGTACCCACCTTAATGTTCCTTAATACAAGGTAAAATATTGATCAATAACCTCGCCTTACCGGATCGGAATGGTAACACCCACCGAATAAGGAAGCGTGGTAACAGCAACTCCCTTATTCACCGGTATCGGCTTATTGATGAATACTTCCATTCGCTCAGCCGTTTTCCTGTTTCGGTCCGAAGAAACAAAAAGTATGATACTGCTAACTGCAAAACCAGCTCCCGCTATTGTCAGTCCGGCTCCTCCCAGCGCCTTCCCCCAATCAACACGCTCCCAGCCCGGCTGGGTCTGGCTTAACAATACAATGCCCGGGATCAGTGTGGCTGCACTGCAACCGAGTGTTATGAAAGCCGCTTTTTTTTGATTCCGGCTCTTTTCCAGGTAATCTGTACGGGAGTAACCGCGGGCCTGGCTTATCGAGGACAGGCTAATTGAAACCAGGATTACAATAAAGAATATTTTTTTAGTCATACAAGTATTTTTTGATGCGGAACATAGTTTATAACATGCCTGTTGAATAACGAGCAGTTATTCCGCGCTTTTTCGGAATTGATTTCGTATCCGGCTCAGTGTTTCCTCATTCATACCCAGGTAGGTGGCAATATGTTTCAATGGAACCCGGTTTACCAGGTCAGGATGCTGGTTCAGGAAGAAAGCATACTTCTCTTTGGCAGTATGCTTTCGCAGCATTCTTGTACGCATCTCGGACGTATAGAGAGAATACTCGGTCTGTTTCCTGGCAACAATATTAAACTGGGGATAGTCCTTGTACAATTGCTGGATATCATTGTATCGTATGCAGGCCAATGTAGTATCTTCCATTGCTTCGATAAACTCATCTCCGGGCTGCTGGTGATAATAACTGACCCATGAGGTAATGATGAACCCTTCATCCATAAACCGGGAAGTGATATCCCTGTCTTCATTGACATAATAGGCCCTCGCCAATCCTTTTATCACCATACAGGCTTTATCACATACCTGGCCACCCCGTAATAAATATGTTTTTGCGGGATGCTCCACAATACGGCTGATCTCTTTTATTCTTTCAATAAGAGGTTCATCCATTTTGTGCAGTGCGTTCAATCGTTCCAGAAGTTTATCAATCATAGATTAGTATATGGGGGCGGTTAAATAATATCGAAAAGAGGAGCAGGGAATGTTGGATGTTGAAGTATTAAAACATTGAATCAACACTTCATCTGTTCTTCATTCCTTGCTCCTCCGTTCCTCTGTTCTCTACTGCTTCTCAATGGTTAAAGTTATTCTATCGCCGGGAACAATGACGCCGGTAGAATAAACAATTAGCTTCCTGCAATCATAGCTTTGAATGGTCCCGCTCACTATCCCATCGCTGATGACCGTATTACCCGCTATACTCCAGGTACCTGCATCGGATCCGTCAGGCGAACAGACCATGCCTGCATCCTGGTAAGTGTAGGTGCCATTTGCTCCGAGGGAAATAATATCGTCGTTTTCGCAGGCATCCCTGAATAAAAAATAGTCCTGCTCGGCAGATGAAGCTGATGCCTTGTATTTTAAGGCGGTCAGTTTATAGGTACCCGCTATTCCGGCCATCGTTTTCGGGCAGGGGTCCACGGTGTTCTCCTTTTCCTTTTGGCAGGAAGCGGTAACCAGCAGAATAAGAAAAAAGGGCAGCAAGGTTTTAAAAGAGGCAAAGTAATTGGTACGCATAAAAATGGTTTTAATGAATAAATAGTTGACCCATTAAAATTGCGAACCTTCCTTTACTTCTCTCTTGACATTTGTCAATTGTTGATGATCGCAGGTAGTATTAACATTCCCTTTAACGCATAACAATTGCTTCCCGCTAAAATGCCGGGCAGGTATGCCAAATAAAAACCCTCCGCGAGCGAAGGGTTTAGAAACTTTATCAGTAAAAAGAATTAAGCTATCTCCACATCAGCACCCGCTTCTTTCAGCTTCGCTGCAATTTCTTCAGCTTCTGCTTTAGAAACACCTTCTTTGATGTTCTTCGGTGCACCATCAACCAGGTCTTTTGCTTCTTTCAATCCTAAGCCAGTCAGATCTTTAACGATCTTCACTACGCCCAGTTTAGAAGGACCACCGCTTTTCAGAACTACATTAAATGCAGTTTTTTCTTCAGCAGCGGCTGCGCCACCACCATCACCAGCAGCTGCTACAACTACTGCTGCAGCTGCAGGCTCGATACCGTATTCTGATTTTAAGAAGTCAGCCAGTTCCTGTACTTCTTTTACTGTTAAGGCTACAAGGCCTTCTGCTAATGCTTTTACGTCTGCCATTTTGTTTGAATTTTTACCGTCTTCATTTCGTTGTTCAGAGGCTGAGCCTGCGAACATCAATCCGACGGCTGTTTTAAAAAAATTGTTTTATAGAAAGCTGTTAGCTTTTAGCTGATAGCTATTAGCCTGTTCCGCTAAAAGCTAAGGGCTTACGGCTATTAGCCATTTCTCTTACTCTGTTGCTTTGCCTTCCACGCTATCAGTAGCCGGAGTTTCCGGTGCTGGTGCTTCGGCTGAAGGCGCTTCAGCCACTGGTGCTTCAGCCACTGGTGCTTCAGCCACTGGTGCTTCTGCTACTGGTGCTTCTGCCGCTGGC
>JANOHQ010000122.1:0-4003 GCA_031406595.1 Chitinophagaceae bacterium | reverse complement strand
ATAGATAATAGATAAAAGTTGCTACAGGAGCGGGTTTCTTTATAGCCCGCAAGCTGTTCCAATGTAAAGGCTAAAAGATGGCAGGAAATCTAAAATGAGTGGAGGTATTTGCGCTATAAAGAGCTGTTATCTTTTAATTTTTATCTTTTATTTATTCAAAGTAAACTTTCACCGTCTGGTACGACAACTGCCCCTGCCGCATTTTTTCGGAAAAACCTCTCAACCCGAAGAGACCAGCCGCATTTCCCTTGTTGATGGCGATCTCGAGGTAACCGGCACTGTTGAACAGGGCGAGCTTTTCACCTTCGGATACATCCGCGTAGCTTTCGCTGATACGGTCGATCATCTCATCTCTTTTGAATACGATGCGGAAGCTCCGGCCTTTTCGTTGTTCTTCAAACTGCTCATGGGTGATATTGACGATCACATTTTCAAAGCTGTCGATAAAAATGATCTGGCCTTCGATGGAATTACTTTCAAGGATCGGCCGCAGGTGACGTTTCTCCAGGTATTTGACATCAGAGTTACCGATATTTTGGATCGACTCACCATTCACGAGCTGGTTCACTACTTTTCCCATCACGGCCGAAAGATGAGTGGTGTTCTTGGTAGCTGTTTTTTCCAGGGGAATGCCGATCACGATCTCCGGGGTTTCTTCCAGGATCATGGTCAGCAATCCATTGTCGGCACAAAGCAGGTACTGATTATTATGAAAAGCCAGTAGTAACTGCTCCGGTTTTTTTTCAAACAGGTTCACCAGTACAAGGTGATAGGTGAAGTCAGGAAAATTTTTGATCGCATTCTGACAGACATAGGCTGCCTGGGGATAATTGAAAGGAGGGATGTTGTGCGATATATCGATGATCTGAAAGTCGGGGTTGAGTTGCAGCAACTGTGCCTTTACCGCAGCCACCAGGTAATCGGGGCTGCCAATGTCGGATGTAAGTGTCACTAAAGGCATTTGTAAATTAAAAATAAGGAATAAGAAATAAGGAATGATAAAGTTGGTAACAATGAAGCAATGAACCGAGACTTACTTATTACTTATTTTTTGTTTTCTGTTCCTTATTTCACGAGTTTTCCGTCCTTAAAAAAGAATTTATACGTAAATCTATCTGCCAGTTTTGGAAAAAACTTTTGCATGAACACGGTTCTTTTTCCTGTAAAGGTAAGTACCAGCGTTCTTTTCTTTTTACGGACTGCCCGCAGTATATGTTGTGCGCAGTCTTCCGCCGTCATCATTTTCGATTCATCCATCGGTGTATCTCCATGCGAATCACCTTCTTTGTTGAGCGCTGCGTTGCGGATATTGGAAGTGGTGAACCCGGGACATACCCACATCACATGTACACCATCGGCCATCAGTTCGGTCTTGATCGCTTCCAGCCACCCCTGCAGGGCAAATTTGCTGGCAGAATAACCACTTCTCCCGGGAAGACCCCGGTAACCGGCAATGGAAGAAACACCCACGATCGTACCCTTCCGGGCAATGATCGAGTCCAATGCATATTTAGTACAATACACCGTGCCGTAAAAATTGATGTCCATCACTTTATGGATCACTTCCGTATTGGCTTCTTTTAATAAGGCCCGCATGGATACACCCGCATTGTTGATCAGTATATCGATACCGCCAAATGCCTTGATGGTTGTTTCCATAAAACGCCGGCAATCATTTTCGTTGCTTACATCTGCCACCATCGTATGCAGGAAGGCTGAAGGGTGTTCCGACTGGAGCCTGTACAATTTATCATGGTGCCGGCCGCAGGTCGCTACTTTGGCTCCCATCGTTATCAATGCATCTACCAGGGCTTTACCGATACCATCGGTTCCACCGGTAACGACTACAACTTTATCTTTGAAATAAGTGGACATGGAATGTTGATTATTATTACAAACCTAGTTTAAAATTGGGCAAAATGAAAAGAGACTGAAAAGAAAAGGCTCCGTAACCGTTCCTTCCAGCCAGCTGTCCGGGCAAAAATTGTCATGCGTCGCTATAGGCTATCAGCTATGCGATAAGGAGAGAGGGAGCCAGATTAATATCCTGCTGTTATAAACTGTAGTACCTTAAGTATAATGGAAAGGGTTTACCAGCTCAGTAAGGATGAAATTTTTCAGCGGTTCAAAACAATTGCGCAAGGGTTGAAAGCAATTGATATACCTGTTCTTCAAAAGGAGTTTTGGGAAAATGTATTACAGGAAGCAAGGTCAAAGAGCAAATTTTCCCTGCTGCTTGCCCAGTTCACGGATATAATGATCCTGGTACTGGTTATTGCTGCCATCATTTCCTTTGCCGTTGGCGAACATACAGACGCTTTTGTGATCCTGGCAATCATTATTGCCAATGCGTGGATGGGTTATTCCCAGGAAAGCAACGCTGAAGAATCCATACGGATGCTGAAAAAGATGTCCGCTCAATATGCCATGGTCATCCGTGATAACGTCCCTTGAAAATTGCGACGAACGAACTGGTGAGGGATGCAAGGTAAAAGGGTGGGGTGACTCAAACTTTCCCGTATTTTTTCTTTAAAAAAATATTTTGCAAAATATTTTGCGAAACCGAATAGTTGCTCATATATTTGCAGCCAATCGGTTTCGTATAAAATTAAAGCAATATGAGGCGGGACATTTTTCAGGCAATAGCAGACCCGACAAGGCGGGCAATTATTACATTAATTGCATTGCAGGCAATGACACCAAACGCCATTGCCAACAACTTTAACACCACCCGGCAATCTGTTTCTAAACACCTGCGCATACTCACAGAATGCGAACTGGTGAAACAGGAACAACAAGGCAGGGAAATTTACTACTCACTTGAAATTGAAAAAATCAAAGAGATCGATAAATGGTTAACCCAATTCAGAAAAATATGGGAAACCCGGTTTGATCAGCTTGACAGTGTATTATCAACCATTAAAAAACAAAAAAAATGACAAACGAGTTGCTATTTGATTTTACCGTGGACAAAACAGCGAAAACTGTATTCATAACAAGAGAATTTGATGCTGATCTATCGCTGGTATGGGATTCTTTTACCAAAGCGGAAATTCTTGACCAATGGGTGGCACCTAAGCCCTGGTCATCTAAAACAAAATACATGGATTTCAAAGTCGGTGGCAAAAGATTTTATGCCATGGTAAGCCCTGAAGGGCAGGAGCGTTGGGCGATCCAGGAATACACTTCCATTACTCCGAAGACCAATTTTAAAATGTTTAATGCTTTTGCAGACAAAGATGAAAACCCTGAATTGCCGGGTTCTGATTGGGATTACACTTTTAGCGAACAGAAAGGAAAGACAACCGTGCGGATCACTATTTATAATGAATCGCTTACCCGTTTGGAGAAGATGATTGAAATGGGCTTCACAGAAGGATTCAAGATGTCAATGAAGAATTTGGAAAACCTGTTGACAGCTTTATCCAAAAAAGATGCGTCGTGAACAACCCGCTAAATTGACGTTTCTACCACCTGTAAATATCCAGGATTACAATCATCTTTATACTACTAAAATTGATGATCTAAAAACGCCTTTAATTTTATATGAACGTACAAGCACAGATCAAAACGTATATCACCAGCCAACCTGAGGCCAAACGTAGTGATATGCAAGCGTTGCACCTCAACATTCTGGAAGTAATGCCAAAATGTAAATTATGGTTTTTAGATGGCAAAGACGATAAAGGTAAAACTGTTTCTAATCCTAATATAGGATATGGATCTTACACCATAAAATATGCTGATGGAACAACCAGGGAGTTTTATCAAATTGGTTTGAGTGCAAACGCAACCGGGATCTCTGTCTATATTCTTGGTATCAAGGATAAGACATATTTAACCAAAACGTATGGGAAAAAGCTAGGCAAGGCAAGTGTGACAGGGTATTGCATCAGGTTCAAAACTATTAAAGACATAAATATTGATATACTTCAGGCAGCAATAAAATATGGGGTTGAGGCTACATCGCGATAGCTATCGGGAGAAAAAAAATAAATTATAA
>JANOHQ010000439.1:0-6786 GCA_031406595.1 Chitinophagaceae bacterium | reverse complement strand
GCCCTTTCCATCAGGTCGATGGAACGAACCGGTTCTTCCCGGATCGTATACTGGTCCCATAGCCGTATTTCTTCAGCGGATAAAATCTTCATTGCTGCCCTAAAGTTGAGAAACAATTCGCAGAAAAACGAGGGACTGCATAAGTTTTAAATATTTCACGCAGTGTACGCAGGGATCGCAGAGGGTATCTTTTGATATACAATGCTCAGCGTCCCGATGCTTCGCGATTCGCGTGCTCCGGGTGAATGGAGAATGCAACACGGATGAAAAAAAATATTCTATTTCTTTCGCTTTGGCGCGGCTTTTTTCGATGGGGGATTTAACTGGGTTGTTTTCAGGCTATCTAATTCGTCACTGTCGGGCACTTTGCCCTGCATATAATCACCAAAGATATCATAACAAAGAAGTGCTGCTCCGTAAATAGTCCGGTTAAAGCGGTTACCCAAAATGATAATGGTCACTTTTTCGTCTATCAATCTTGCAAAGGAGGCATTCGATCCATGCCATTTACCAAAATGGTAGACCACTTTTTTACCATTGGGTAATAATTGCAAACGCCATCCCATGCCATAGTTATGCACGGATGGTTTTTCAAAACTATATGGCTTGAAGGCGGAGTCCAGCAATGGTTGTTGCAATACCTGCTCCGTGTACAGCGCCTGGTCCCATTTCAACAGGTCGCGGGGAGTAGTATAAATATTTTTATCACCATAAGTAGCATCGAGGAAATCATATTGCCAGTATATACCATCATGGGTAAAAGAAGGGGTAGCAGTCAACGTGTCCTTCAGTGTGAATACATAAGTATGCTTCATCTGCAATGGCCCGAAGAGTTTCTGGGACATATATTCCGCAAACGAAAGCCCGCTTATTTTTTCAATGATCGTAGCGAGTAAAAGATAATTGGTGTTGGAGTAATTAAAACGTCCATCGGGTGAGCCGGTGCGGTCTGGCACTTTATCGTACATCATCTGTATTACATCCTGGTTGGTGGCATATTGCCGGTTCCATTTTTTATTAGGAAGAATACCCCATTTATTATTACTCATGAAATAGAGGTAATTGGGGAGACCGCTGCGGTGATTGAGCAGCATTTTTATCGTGATGCCCTGGTACGGGAAACCAGGAAAGAATTTTTGCAGCGTATCATCCAGGGACAATTTTTTTTCCTGTACCATCCGGAGAATCGCGGTCGCCGTGAAAGTTTTGGATGTGGATGCAATATGAAGGGAGGTGGAATCCGTAAGACTGTCTTTTTCGCGGATATCAATTTTACCCTGGTATCGTTCGTAGATCACATCCCCGTTCTTGGCGATAATAATGCCACCGTTAAAACCTCCTTTGAGCAGGGTGGTGTCAAAAAAAACACTGAGATGCCGGTAATAATTCCTGAATTCTTCTTTGCTGAGTTTTTGCGGTGTAGGAGGGTAATACTGGAGGGAATCATCAGTATTCTTTTTATTACTGCCGGATGAATTGCAGGCAATAATAACAAGCGCAAGGAGTATGGATCCAAGAATCGGTTTCAATAAAAATGGATTTCAGTTGTTGCAAAAATAGACCCGGGCTTCAGCTAAACGACTGTTAGTTTTCCCCAACGAGTTCCGGAATGTTAATAGCGGCAAACTATATTTGCAATATGGCAAAGTTAACAAAAACCAGCTATCCCAAAGAGAAGATCAGGATATTGTTCCTGGAGAATATCAGTGAGGTCGCCGTAAAGAACTTTAAGCTTCATGGATATGCGCAAACGCAGAAGATATCAAAGGCGCTGACGGAAGAACAATTGATAGAAGAGATCAAAGACGTACATATACTTGGTATTCGTTCGAAGACCCAGGTAACAAAGAAAATTTTAGATGCAGCTAAGAAATTACAGGCGATCGGTTGCTTTTGTATCGGTGTGAACCAGGTAGACCTTGACGCTGCCACGAAAGCGGGTGTAGTGGTCTTTAATGCGCCGTATTCGAATACAAGATCGGTAGCTGAACTGGTGATCGGTGCATCGATCATGCTGATCCGCCGGATACCGGATAAAAATAAAGCCGCACACGATGGAGTGTGGATGAAAGAAGCCAGCGGGAGTTTTGAATTGCGGGGCAAGACACTCGGCATTATCGGTTATGGCAATATCGGCAGCCAGGTAAGTGTGCTGGCGGAAGCACTGGGGATGAAAATTATTTTCTATGATGCGGAGACCAAACTGCCGCTTGGCAATGCGGAGGATGCGAAATCATTGAAGGAACTCTTACACCGTTCTGATATCGTTACCCTGCATGTGCCGGAGAATTTACAGACAAAGAACCTGATCAATAAGAGTAACCTGAAGTCCTTTAAAAAAGGAGCGATCCTTATTAATTATGCAAGGGGAGAAGTGGTGGACCTGGAGGCCCTGAGTAAAAGCATCCTCGATGGTCATATCGGAGGTGCGGCGGTAGATGTATATCCCTGGGAGCCGGAGAAAAATGGAGACCGTTTTAAAACACCATTACAGGATTGCCCGAATGTGATCTTAACGCCGCATATTGGCGGAAGCACCGAAGAAGCACAACAGAATATCGGCGAAGATGTCAGTGCCAAATTATTTAACTATCTCGAGAAAGGCATCACGTTTGGTTCGCATACTGTTCCGGCATTGGCGTTACCACCGCAGGAAGGATCTCACCGCATTTTGCATATTCATAAGAATGTACCGGGTGTGTTGTCTGAAATAAATACACAGCTATCCAAATACAAGATCAATATCCTGGGACAGTACCTGAAGACCAATGATGATATTGGTTATGTGGTGCTGGATGTGGACAAACAACTGTCAGCACAGGCACTGGGGTTGTTGAGAGAAGTAAAGGCGACGATCAAAGTGAGGATGTTGTATTGATGAGGCCGTAGACTCTACTTGGGAGACAATTCCAGGGCCGTGTCTTTTTTTACTTCATCAGAATCAGGGCAATGATTTTTTATGATCTTTTGCTCTTTTTTCTCAATGCCCAGGTCGATCCCGTTCATTTGTTTCGATAACAAAGCACTCCTTATTTCTTCTTCTGTCGTTTCTTTTACTTTTACCTGGATGGTTTGTTCCCCTTGTATAGTGAACTCAGAAATGCCGTAGTACATTTTATCACCCTTGCTGCCAAATGCAAAGAGTATTGCTCTGTCCCGGAGAAATAAAGGGGCTCCTCCATTGATCTTATTGAAAAAATATTTGTCACCCTGCTTTTCATACCCGACCGACAGTATCTGTTTATCAGGACAAAAAAGATACACATGCATTGTAATCTCGAACTCTACTTGTATCTGCGCCCATATTTTTACATTGCTTGTTCCTAAGTATCCTTCCATAGCTGCGTCAATATTAAACCAGCCCAGCGTTTTTATTTCGAAATCATACATTCCACTCGTAGGGTTTGTATCCGTGAACTGGATATCGCGATCCTCTACATTCTCGAGTATGCCGGATTCTGTTGAAGGGCTAACCGGTGTTGCATTCGCGGGCAAATTCGTCTCAAAAAAAGATTGTTTCTGTTTGGGCAAAGCGAGGTAGACCGTATCGTCCTTACATGGTGGAGTCATGTTTTCCGAGAGTAAAGAAACCGGCTCATTGTTCGCTGAATCACTGTCTGAATTCATGACCTTCCAAGCACGGTCAAGGCTGTCATACAAAGCTTTTTCACTCTCTCTTGCACCAGGTCTCACCGTTTCATTTTTTATATATTCAAGAATTGCATGTGTATCATCTTCGGTTAGATCCGGAAAACCCGTCATCATTGAACCGTATTCTGCTTTAAGACGCTGTGTATAGCTTTCTCCTGCCATGAAACGGGCGGGGTTCTGAATGAATTCATGGACTTTTTTCCTATTGCGCCATGGGCCTCTATATTCCACCTCCATCAACGCCGGTCCTGTACGATTGGTAAAGATCGAATGACAGCTTGAACATTTTGATTTGAAGATCGCTTTCCCCTTCGTCCAATCGGCCGCTTGTGGTGTTGTATCCATCATGACAGGATCCACCCAATTAATCGTACCGCTATCTGTTTCCACTCCTTTGAACAATTTCATTTCCGGGTCATAATAATTATTAGGGACCGAGACTTTCAATGGTTTTACAAGACCAGCGACCTTACCATCAGAGGTTGCATTTATGTAGATCATACCCGCGCTGCGCAGTGGCTTACCGTTTGATTCAGTTGTTAGCCCGGCCGCAAGCATCTCAGCAGGGGTGAATGCTTCTTTGATCTCGATCTGCACATTCCCGGTAACAGTAAACGAGCCTGCTGTGATCCGTATCAAAGATCCATGAACAGTTTCCAGCGATGTGTCTTTGGCCGCATCGATGGAGAAAACCTGGTTAAGAAGCATGGCCCTCGTAAAAGGTTTGGGAAGTGCCTTATTGTTTTTACAGGAAGCTAAGATGATCAACGGTAACAGAAAAAGAAGCTTTTTCATAATGCGGGGTTTGGCAAGGAGTGAAGCAGTCCAGTAGTTGATACCCGAAAGCTATTATAGTAACCCGGAAATTGGAAGGAAGTTTAGATTTTTAATTTTCAATAATTATTGAAAATTGTGTAAATTTGGGTCGTAAATCGAAAATATGAAAGTTGTAATCGTCGGGGCCGGATTTGGTGGATTAAAACTGGCCCGCAAACTCAATAATAAACCCGGTTTTGAGATCGTGCTGGTCGACCGCGTCAACTACCACCAGTTCCAGCCTTTATTTTACCAGGTAGCTACTGCCGGGCTTGATGCGAGCAATATCTCTTTTCCCCTGCGGAAAGTATTCCAGAAAAGCAAGAACGTAAGGATCCGGTTGGCGGAATTGAAACAAGTAGTACCGGGCGAAAATAAGATCATCACCGATACCGAAGATATCGGGTATGATGCATTGGTACTGGCTACAGGAGCCGACACCAATTTTTTTGGAAATACCCAGGTCGAAGGAAATGCCTTCCCCATGAAATCAACAGTGGAAGCATTGCAACTGCGGTACCGGTTGTTGCAGAATTTTGAAAAAGCACTCACGGTTAAAAACCCGGCCGAATTGCAGCAACTGATGAATATAGTAGTGGTGGGTGGTGGTCCAACAGGAGTGGAAGTGGCCGGTGCTTTATCGGAGATGAAAAAATATGTCCTGCCCAAGGATTATCCCGAACTCGATTTCTCCCAAATGAATATCTATTTGCTGGAAGGGTCGCCCAGAACGCTGGCTGCCATGAGTGAGAAATCATCCAAACATTCCCGTCAATACCTGGAAAGACTGGGTGTGAAAGTGATGACCAATGCCCTTGTGAAAGATTATGATGGGGAGAACGTATCGTTGAATGACCATTCCACGATCAGCACAAAGACTGTGATCTGGGCTGCCGGTGTTAAAGGAAATATCCCGGAAGGCATCGATAAAGATTTAATAGCCAGGGGTAATCGTATCAAGACTGACCGGTATTGCCGGGTGAGTGGTTCGAAGAATATTTATGCGATCGGTGACCTGGCCTATATGGAAACACCCGGGTATCCCGGTGGTCATCCACAGGTAGCGCCGGTGGCCATGCAACAGGCCGAACTGCTGGCCGGCAACTTCATACTGATAGAACGGAAATCGAACCCGGATAAACAATATGAGTTTGAATACAAAGACAAAGGCTCGATGGCAACAGTGGGAAGGCATCTTGCGGTAGTGGATATGCCCAAACCCAAAATGCATTTCAAAGGCTTGCTGGCCTGGATGATCTGGATGGGATTACACCTGATGCTGATCCTGGGTGTGAAGAACCGTTTCTTTGTTTTTAGTAACTGGCTCTATAATTATTTTACATATGACCAGAACCTGCGGCTTATTTTCAGAGTATCCAAACCCGGGAAAGCATCAAAAATGGACAGGGGCGACGATTGATTACAGGATATTTCTATCCATTAAAGAACTTTCAGCAGTTTCCGGCCCCTCGACCTGAATGCCGCTGTCTCCAGGTCCCAGCGATCCTCAATGATCGTTTTCAATTCCTGTTTTATTTCGGGGTATTGACGGGAAAGATGTTCCAGTACTGTCAGGGAGGATGCTTTTACCGCCGGTTTTTCAGTGGGAGAGACCAGGTAGTCAAAACAAAGATTCATTACTTCACCGTGGTATTTTTTCGGGATATCTGTTTCCTGTAATAGCCTGACAGTATTGCGTTTCACGGCTTCGTGGAGACCGGGTTTTTGTACATGTTTAAGGAGTTTACCAAGATGTTTTTTGATCATCAGGGGATATTTCACGGCGATCTCGCTTAAAGGCCAGCCCGTGCGCTGGATCACCAGGTATTCATCATGGAGGAATAGCCGGACGAGTTCGTCGTAGCGGCGCTGGTCCGTACCGATCCAGTTGACGATGCGTGTACAGTTGGCTTTGGAATGTTCTTTGAGTATTGTTTCCCGTAAGTTCATCATCTCGGACCGGCGAGTACAAATTCACCGTTGGTCAGTTCGGTGCTTTTTACTTTTACAACGGCAGTGATTACGAAGGATCCCTGGTTGTTGTTGGGAACCTTGATGGTCTTTGACATCCCGGGTTCGATATTTATCACGGTATGATAATCTGTTCTGACTGTTGTGCTGTCGCTTTTTTTGATGCTGACCTCGATCAGGGCTTTTTGAAATGTTACATCGGGAAGGGTATTGGTTACGGTAACAATGCAATCCGTAAAGCCGCGACCCGGTATGGTCTTGAACTGTGCTGCGGACACCAGGTGTTTATCGATGCTGGCCAGTACCTCAGCAGGTTCGTTTATTTCAACACTGCGGCTTTGACCTGAT
>JANOHQ010000408.1:0-19063 GCA_031406595.1 Chitinophagaceae bacterium | reverse complement strand
TTATTGTCAAGCGCCAGTACTCCATCCAAAATTTTAATGATTGCAGGATAATAATAAGGATGCTCCCCGGTGATCCTCGCTTCACTCATATATATTACCGCAACCTGCAGTCTCGGTTTCAGGTCATTGGTTGCCCTGGCGATCTTCTGGTTCAGTTCGGCCACTTTTTCCTTTGTCTTTTGCCATTCTTCCGCTTTGGCCAGCTCACCCTTTCTTTCAAAGAGTGCGGGGATCGCCAGGTCATTGGAGACGGTAGCATTATTATAATTTGCTGCCTTGGATTTGCAACTGCTGTTGATGAGCATGATCAACACTGATCCTGCACAAAGCAGGACCAGGTTGATGCCATTTATTTTCTTTATTACGGTTAACATCTTATTAAAATATTGTGGTTAAACAATTTGTGACAGGATCACTGGGTCTTTAAGACCTGGACCGCTTTGTATGCTTTTCCATTTACGAATAGTCTGGCGAAATAGATGCCGCTTGCCAGCCTTGCTTCAGTTATCGTTACATAATGCATACCTGCGGGACGTGTACCCTGGCTGATCTCTTTGACCACCTGGCCGGAAACATTACTGAACTGGATCTTTACATCACCCGGGGCCGCTATCTTATAATGGAAGGTCACGGATGTGGTATAAGGATTAGGATATGCCAGCAGGGAGCCTTCCGGTAAATTGAGCCCAAGCGTTGGATTTTCCGGTGCCGAATAACTGGCCCCTGTAAAACCTCTCCATGGATTCTGCACAAAAGGAAACCCTGTTTTAAATGCTGTATCATTCTTCGTGACGCCGGCATTAAAAGTGAGTACACTTAAAAGATTGGGTGTAACAGGGCTACCACCGGTGAAATCGTCGTACCACAGACCGATAGCAGCGAGGGCAACCCCCGATACAGCCTGTAACTCGATGGTCGTCACATCATCTTCCAAACGGCGTCCATTCGGAAATCCATCCATATTGGGAATGAACTCGAGGTTCGCATTACCATTATAAGCCGGGTCTGTTAACCCGAGTACGGCTGCCTGCACCAATCCCAGTGAACTGAATTTAGGATCGGTCCTTGGTGTAGCCGGTACGGCCATATTCAGGCGCAATGCATCGCTCAGGGAAGGCAGGAAATTGTTGACCCATGGTTTACCTGCAGCCAATGGATTACCGCCTTTTCCTGTTGCCAGGTGGTACGGTCGAAGATTGGGCACACCTGTATAAAATATCGGGAGTATATCCACAGCTCTCGGGCTGGCATTATTCGGTAAAAGGATCGTTCCGAATATTGCATCATCCAATGCAGTACCAGCCACAGCAGCCGTGCCTTTTAATGGCCAGAGACCCTGTTTGCCATTTCTGAAATCAAAAGCTCCCAGTGAATTGCTTTGAATACGAAGAGGAGCCAGCCCGGGAACAGCACCACCAAAAGCAGAGTTGTCCATATATAAGGCCAGTTCAGGATTCCGGAAGAAAGGAACAAAAGCCCCATCACCTGTATAAGGATTGGTTCCGTTCCAGGTGTCTTTACTGCCGATAGGAATAACGACTTCATTTGTCAGGGGCATTCCTAATCTTGATACCTGGATCCAGTTACCCGAAACAGCGGGTGCAGCACCGGTCGTACTCAGCGTGGTCATTTGCGGACGGCTGGCAGAAGCCCATACACCGATCACATAATCACCATCGAGAATGTTGGCAGCCTGTGCAACGGTCTTTGCATCTTTTTGTAAAGTAGAAACAGGAACTTCCAGTACAATGGAATGACAATTGAATTTTGCCAGGCCATCTCTTGCACCCTGTGCTGCTGTGCGAAATCCTCCTGCATCAAATGCACCGCCCAGGTCAACAAAGAAAGGATCATCCACAGGACCACAGAATATTCTTTCACCTGTAGAGGCAGTCGTGATAGCCGATTGTACCAGTGCCTGGTAAGTAGGAGAATTTAATCCTACTGAAGACTGAATAGATCTTGGACCGATATCATTCGGCGGAACTATTCCACCTGTTTTAATCGCGGTAAACGTAGCACCTCCATCCATACTGCGTTCGCAGGTATAGGTTGTTTTGATATTTTGTTTGCCTAAGCGGATATTAAAAAAAGTAGAAGCGTCTTCATTGGTTTGCTGAAAAGTGAACCGGTAAACGATATCATCTCCCGCACTGGACGTTTTATTATCGATATGGATCTCGTAGCGGATATTGGTACCGAATGAATACCAGTTGGGTCCTCCTGCCGGGTGTTCAAAAGGAATATAGTTGGCGATCAGAATAATTTTCTCCGCATCGGTAGGACTCTTGAACGCATACAGGTCCGTATTATCTGCCAGCGGATCATTGGAGATCAGCGGGGCCTCGCGGTGAGAAGAAGCGATCGCTGCCTGGAGCATGCAAAGCATCAGTACCGACAGCAGCGTTTTTATGTTTATAATTTTTTTCATATTATGATTGTTACAATTAATAATGGAGTTGTGCAGCCTGCCGCTTATCAGAATCTTGCTTTTAAGGTGTAATCATAACCTCTCCAGGGATTCTGAACATACGGGAACGATGTACGGAACGTGGTATCATTGGTAGTTGGTCCTGATTTGAAACTGATCGTTCGGACCAGTTTGTTCGTAACAGGACTTCCTGTCCCGGTAAAATCATCGTACCAAAGACCGATCGCGGCCAATGCAACACCACCTACTGCCTGCAACTCGATCGTGGTCACATCATCTTCCAGCCGGCGGCCGTTGGGGAATCCATCCATATTCGGAATGAATTGCAACATCGTAGAGCCATTGTAAGCTGGATTGGTAAGACCGAGCACTGCTGCCTGTATGATACCCAGTGAACTGAAGTTCGGATCGTTCCTCGGGGTTGGTGGAACGGCCATATTCAGCCGCAGCATATCACCAAGTGTGGGAAGGAAATTATTGATAAACGGCTTCCCGGGTGCCAGTACATTATTATTCTTGCCGGTTGCTAACTGGTAAGGAGCCAGGTTGGGAACGCCGGTATAAAAGATCGGCAACAGGTCGACTGCACGGGGGCTTGCATTATCAGGTAACAGGATCGTACCGAAGATAGCATCATCCAATGCGGTACCTGCCAGTGCGGGTGAACCTTTCAGTACATACAGGCCAGGCTTACCGTTCCTGAAATCATATGTACCGAGTGAGCGGCTCTGGATACGCAGATCATTCAGGGAAGGAACAGCGCCACCGAATTGTGAACTGTCCATGTATAAAGCCAGCTCGGGATTTACAAAGAACGGAGCGAACTGCAGATCGTTATTGTTATAAGGAGTGGTAGCATTCCATTTGTCTTTGCTACCCAACGGGATCACTGCTTCATTGGTCAGCGGCATTCCCAATCTTGATACCTGTACAAAATTTCCGGAATAAGCGGGGATACCATTGGCACCCAGTGTTTTTATCTGGCGACGGCTGGCTGAAGCCCATACCCCGATCACAAAATCGCCATCCAGGATATTCGCAGCCTGCGAAACATCTTTACCATCTTTCTGCAAAAGACCGATCGGGATCTTCAACGCGATGCTGTGTACATTATATCTTGCCAAACCATCTTTAGTGGGGTTGGTAGTATTTCCTTCGGGTCTGAAATTACCGACATCAAAGGCACCGGCCAGGTCAACAAAGAAAGGATCGTCGGCAGGACCGCAGAAAACCTTCTCCGTAGTAGTAGCTGTTGCAACGGCATTCTGAACAAGTGTATTGTAATTGGCAACACCCAAACCTACCGTTGCATTCTGTATAGAACGCGGACCGATATTGGCAGGCGGCACCGTACCGTTCGCAACGATTGTTGTAAAACTGGTACCTCCGTTGGTACTCTTCTCACAGACATAATTTGTTTTTATGTTCTGCTGCCCCAAACGGATATTAAAAAAAGTAGTAGGATCCTGGTTCACCTGTGAAAACGTAAACCGGTACGTGATATCATCACCCGGTGTTGTTGTTTTGTTTTTGATGTGGATCTCGTACCGGATATCCGTACCAAACGTATAATAGTTTGGCCCTCCTTCCGGCAACTGGAACGGGATATAATTCGCAATGATCGTTACGGTGGTGGGGTCATCCGGGCTTCGGAATGCATAAAGGTCAGTATTGTCTGCCAGCGGATCATTGGAGATCAACGGCGCTTCCCTGTGACTGGAAGCAAGAACGAACTGGGAAAAAAGAAGCAGGACCGGGAACAACAACAACATTGTTGCCCGGCGAAATGTAAATTTTCGCATAAACACTTTTTTAGATTTTGTAATAAAGCTGGATGGGCAACTTTAAAACATACGATAAATGGGAATGTTCAGATTTAAAAAACAAAAAAGGTCTTCGATAAAGACCTTAAATTTTGTTTGACCGTATTAAAATAATACCCGCTAAAAGTTAAACGTGATCCCTGCTTTTACAAAAGATGGGGTTCCTGGTGTGTAATGAATTTCCGAAACCGGGATAGTCTCCAATTTTAATTTTGACTCTGTATCGAATTGTGCTTCTCTCCACTCACGGTTGAGCATATTTTCAACAGAGAGATGAAACTCAAATCTTTTGAAACGGTACGCCGCGACCATATCGAGCAGGAAATAGCCTTTTGCTTTCACTGAATTAATTTCATTGGCCGGTCTTTCACCGATCAGCCGGTAACGAAGCGACCCGCTGAAACCCTCTTCTGTCCTGGCAGTGATGCCACCGATGCTGGTGAAGGACGGTGCAAGTGGTACAAAATCTTCACCCTTTGCTTCGCCGATCGCACGGGCCCTGGTAAAATTCATATCGATATCACCGTATAACCATTTATTGAACTGGTAACGGGCCGAAACATCGACACCCATTCTTCTTGTCTTCCCACTGGGCTCCACTACCCCCGCATCGCCCACGTATACAAACTCCTGCCGGGAATAAAGGTGCCACAATGCAGTTTTCAATACCAGGTTTTTATTGGGCTTGATGATCATTCCCAGGTCGGTGCCCATCACACGGGGTAATATTTCTTTTGCATCATTGGCCAGGATCACCCGTGTATCATTCGAATGAAAACCAAATCCATTGTTGAGGTATAATTTCACCCGTTGATTAGGTGCGTAGCTGATATTCAGTTTCGGACTAAGGATCCCTCTGTTTTGTTTGCCGAAATCCGTGGCGCCGGCCAGTTTGTCCTTGTATTGAAATTTAAAGTTATCATACCGGAGGGCGGTATTCAGGTTCCACTTGTCACTCAATTCCATATCATGGTTCACATATACATATCCATTGAACTCTTTTACATCACCCAGCTGTATATATTCCGTAAATGTCCTTGCCGGCGCTTTTGCCAGGGCGATATCTTTTACATCATCCATCCGGAAACCGGCGCCAATTTCAGTCGTGGCCTTTTTATTCCCAATGAAATAAGATTTTGTTTCTGTTGTTGCGAACCCGAAAATATTTCTGGCTTCCCGCTGGTTGATCATATCGCCATTCACATCATCTTCCAGGAAAAAAGTAAAATTCGAATACAGGCTGAATTTATAGCGGCTGAAATAAACCTGGTCCATTGCTTTCCAGCCATTCTTGCGCTGGTGATTATATTTTACCGTAATGTTGGTGCGGCAGGTGTTTCCGCCTTCTGTATCATCAATGGCACCGAAACGCCCGATGATAACCGCTTTTACTGCCCTGTCCGGCACCTGTCCCGATGCATTCCATTTGCTGTCAAAACTGGAAGCCAGTATCGTCAGCTGCGACTGGTTGCCAAACCAGGCACTGTATTTTCCCATTATATTGAAGCGATGAAAATCCTGGGGACTTTCAAAGTAACCGTCCGTAGTGGAGTATTCTGATGCAACATAGAATTGCTGCCTGCTTTTTTCCGTTTGCTTATTGAAAATTTTCAACTGGCCGAATGCTCTTTGTGTATTGAACTGGCCCGCCTCTATTTTAATACTGTTATGATCGATAAAATCCCTGGTGCTGAAATCTACAAATGCAGCTGTTGCCAGGTTTCCTTTAGCCGCATTATAAGGCCCTTTATCAAAGTTCACTTTCTCCACTGTTTCAGGAATAAGGAAATGCAGGTCGGCATAACCCTGCCCGTGCGCATGACTCACCATATTCACCGGCATACCATCCACACTGATGCTGATATCCGTACCGTGATCGATATCAAAACCCCGCAGGAATATTTGCTCCGCCTTACCGCCACCCGCATGTTGGGCAATGAACAGCCCCGGAACGATACGCAATACATCCTGGGAAGTATTGACCGGTCGCAGTTTGATATCCACGGCACTGATCGTGTTCAGGACACCGCTTCTCTTCGCATTCACTTTTACTTCTGAAAGATTGAGATTACTTTTTTTCAGGTTCACATTCACACTGGAAAGCAGGTCGGATTTTACTTCTACATTGATGATCTCTGTTTTATACCCGATATGGGAAACGGTCATTTCATACTGACCCGGAATGACGCCTGCGATGCTGAACATTCCGAACATATCCGAATTATCGCCTTTATTACCGGAAATGTTTACGCTGGCCCCGGTAATAGGGATCTTCAGGTCGGCATCATTGATATAGCCGCGGATAGAACCTTGCTGGGATAGTGCTGACGAACCTAAAAAGATGATCAATACAGAAAAGTAAAAATGGCGCATGAAAATACAGTTGTAGATAACATACGACAAAAGAACAAGAATGGTTCTTATTGCCAAAGCAGATTTGTATAAACGGGTGCTCTAGAGTATCACCAGCTTTTCGATCACTTCCTTTTTCTTTTTGTCGGGCGAAACGACCCTCAGTTTGTAAATGTATACACCCCGGCCCAGTTTGTCGCCGTAGTCATCTTTTCCGTCCCATTCAATTTCCGCGGAACGGTTTCCTTCGGTGGTAATGACCCTGCTAAAGGATTTAACGGTACGCCCCGTAATGGTCATGATCTGCAAATGCACCTGCAAGGGCTGTCCGGGTTTATTATGTTCAAACCAAAAACTGGTATGCGTGGTAAATGGATTGGGATAGTTCAGCACATGACTCAGTTGCAATTCTTCATCTTTTGCTACGGTGAATTCAAGCACCACTTCGTTCGAATTATTCAGTACATCCCAGGCTTTTATTTTCAGCGAGTGCGGACCGGCTTCGAGTTCGGGCAACTGGAACCGTACGGTTCCCTGCTGGTAACTGTTCAATTCGCTTTGGTAGAAATCGTTCAGCAAATAATACTGGCGGTTGTCATTGTCCAGCGTGGCGATGATATCATGCCCGATCCCCGTGCCGACCGTGTTGATACCCGATGAGTCAGCCAGCTTTACGATCAGCACCGGGTTTTGATTCGTGATACCGCCATTCGCAAACAATTCATCATTGAGCCAGGGTTTTATTTCCGGCCCCTCATTATCACCACCGGAGCCATTGCCGGCACCGCCGATAATAAAGTTGGAAAAAATTCCATTGCCATCGGTGGTTCCGTTCTCGGCATACAAACTGAGTTTGCCATTGCCAAACTGGTAATTGATGTCTTTGGGAACCTTGAAGCTGAAAGAAAATTGTCCATTCGTTACCGAAGCCTTGCCTTTGAATAAGGCATTCGTCTGCGATTGAAAACCCGATACCTGGCTTCCCGCATCATTGGCAAGCGTATTGATGGTTTGAGGTTTGTCAAAAACAACCGGGTATACGTTACCGTTAAAATTGGTAACCACATTCCCGGCGATATCGATCACTTCTCCTTCCATGACAATTTTTTCCGCGGCACTCAGTGTATCCGCAGTGGCAATGGGTATTCCGTTCACTTTGGTAGCTCTAACCCGTAATGCCGGGAAAGCGAGTTTCAATGCCGGATCGCCGAGCAGGGTAAATTTCCGGTTGTTGGTGATATCACCCGAATTCTGGTAGGTAAAATTCTTGGCAGCCATTACCGCTTCTCCCAATGTTTTATAATTACCATTCGCATCGGGTTGCAGTGCGAACTGCAGGTAATTATTATTCATGATCCGGTTGCTGAAAGCAAATACCACTCTTGTAGTTGTCATCAACCCGATCGCTCCGGTTTTTGCCCGCAGCAAAATATTTTCACCGATCGAATTGACAGTAGGATTATCATAAGGCGCAAAATCGCAGGTAGCGGTTATAAATAAAGGAAGCCGGTTCGGGTTATTCCAGTTGTTCACCATATCCTGGTCGAGTATCGTTTCTTCTGCGAGTCGCCGGGAGCCGCCATGCCCGTTATAATTCCAGATCAGCGTACCATTATAGACCTGGTTATTACTCGCCTGGATGGCTTGAGGGTAACTGCTTCCGCCGGCACCACTCTCCTGCCGGTATGCATCGAGATAGATCTTATACTGGTTGAACAAAGGGTTGGCGGCAACTGAAGTGGCGGTAATGATCTCTGCATCCTGCAAATGCAGGTTATTGTCTTCATCATCCGCGACGAATGTGAGCGTATTTCTCCAGGGGCCGAGAGCCTGTGGTGAAAAATAAGCCGCCACTTTGTCGACAAAGTTTTTTGCTTCGTCTATATTTTTTGCCGGCACTCTTCCAATACCGATATCCAGCAGGTTGATCACAAGACCCGAATTGATATCCTCGTTATCATCCAGGAAACCAAAAAAATCATCCGACGCATAAGACGAAAGAGGATCCAGTGCTAAATTATTCTGGTAGGCCGGAACAAGATTCGTATTGCCGGTGATCCTGTCCTTATAATCAAATGATGCATCGCCAAACAGTAAAAGATATTTTGGCTTGTTGACCGGGCTGGCCCCGAATTTATCATAATACATTTTCACCAGGTCACGGATCGCGGTGGGATCAGGACTCCCGCTCCCAAACTCATTATATACCTGTTCGGTCGTAATGACCGTTACCCGTAAACTATTTTGTTGCTGATGCAATATGGCGAGTCGCTGCGCCTGGACTAACAGTGCCGGATGAGAAATGATCAGCAGATCCGCAGCAGTTGCATTGTGAAGATCCTGGTTGCTGATCTTACCGACCGCGGCCGGTACTAAAAGATTGACCGGGTTAAATGCCACATATTCCCGGAGTCTTGAACAATTATTGACAAACCGGAATTCGCTGCCCGATAGAGTTCCCTGCATCCGTGATGGTTCCGGCGGATAAGTGATCTCCCATACCTGTGTGCTGCTGCCTGCTCCGGCAACCACGAATTCAGCATTACTATTATTTACACTCAACCAATCCCTGAATAGCAACTGATCGATGCCATTTAATGAGATGCTCCGCCGGGTAAATAATTCAAACCAGTTGATCCATCCCTGTGCATTAAAACTTCCGGGTACATAAGTATAGTTTATATCCGCATTATTCTGCGCAGCAATGGCTGTTGCCAATCCATTTCCCTGCTGCGCAAAAAGATCATACTGGTTACCGCTTATTGAATTCACCGGTAGCTGTCCCGCCGGCTGATTATTGATACGGATATCAAAGCGGCTGGTCACACCGACCGACCGGGCCACACAGTTTGTTTGCAGCAGCAGCGGGGCATTGGGTATAGTGTTGGGAAAATTCACTGTAAAATTCCGGGTAAGCGATCTTCCCGGCAATGCCGATAATTCTTCGCCGTACCATTCTTTACTGCCGGCTAAAAAATTAATGGTGTCGAGTTCGTGAAAATATCTTTCTGAAAAACCAGTAACTGTGATCGTGGGCGACACAGTCAATGGTGCATTGGGGATCCTTTTTCCATTGGCCCCGATCGTTAAAAAATAAAAAGCCTTATCACTGAAAACATTTTTCCGGTGCAAGAACCGGAGGTTAACTGAATCCTTTATCCATTCATCGGGGCCATTACTATAAAAAAGAATATGATCTGATCCGTTGATCACCCCATCTCCCCCATCCACTACCTGTATAGCATTTTCTACCAGGTCATCGGTCCAGGGACCCGCATTGGCTTCGGCCAGCATATACCCGCCATTCCCAAACAAACGGATCGAAGCGGAAGGAAGAGAGCTCGTGTTCACCCCCAAACTATTGAGAAAGGGAATATCTATTTTATAGACCCCCGGTTTGCTGATGCTAAGCTTGTACCAATTGCCGGTATTGAGGACAGAATGAGGGGTATATATCCGTTGCCCGGAAGCCAGGAATGGGGAGGCAAAAACAGCTGCCAGAAGGGCCAAAAACCGGGCTATGCTCATAGTTGTAAACCAAGGGTTTTACGGGGTTTTTCCCCCTGAAAAAACGTATTTCTGCGTGACTGTTTTTGCCGAAAGTGCATATATTCGCAAACGCGGCCGACAAAACACCTGACCGGGTGCAATATTTTGTCTCATCCCGCGTTAAATTTATTCCAATTCATAGGTTTATGCAAAAAACAATGAGAAACTTAACGATCCTACTATCCTGTGCAGTGCTGTTATCCTCCTGCAAAAATGGTGGTCTATTCAAGAAAAAGCAAGATAAGTCCGATGTTACGGGCTGGAACTACAATGATAAGAATCAGGGTGGTTACCGCGTAGCTAAGGGTAAAGACCAGGGCCTTGCGCCAGGTCTTGTGTTTGTCCAGGGTGGTACTTATACCATGGGACAGACCGAAGAAGATGTGATGGGCGACTGGAATAATATTCCGCGTCGTGTGTCGATTCCTTCTTTTTATATTGATAAAACGGAAGTGGCCAACGTTCACTACCGTGAGTACCTTCACTGGCTGGGTTCTGTATTCCCTGTTGATGGCGATGAGGCCAACAGGAAGATCGTAGAATCTGCTCTTCCCGATACCCTGGTATGGAGAAGTGAGTTGAGTTATAACGAACCCCTGGTGGAATTCTATTTCCGCCACCCCGGTTTTAATGATTATCCTGTAGTAGGAGTAACCTGGAGACAAGCCCATGATTTCTGTCTCTGGAGAAGTGACAGGGTTAATGAAAAAGCATTAGTAGGCAAAGGCTTTATTAATAAAGCAACCCTGAAACCCGGCGCACAGCAGGGTGATCAGAACTTTACTACAAAAGCATACCTCCTGGGTATTGATCCTCCTCCTCCCGGTAAGATAAAAACCAAGAAAGGTGATCCAAAAGTCACTACGGCAACAATGGAATCAGGTGTTCTTTCACCGGATTACCGTTTGCCTTTTGAAGCAGAGTGGGAATATGCTGCGTATGGTCTGATCAATCAGAACCCCCGCCCCAGTGTTAAAGAAGGTAAAAGAGGTGAGGAATTACAATCCAACAAACAGGTTTATCCCTGGGCCCAGAACATCAATGGACTTCGTGACACCCGTCGCGGGTCATGGCAGGGGCAATTCCTGGCTAACTTTAAAAGAGGTTCGGGTGATAACGCCGGTGTGGCCGGTGGTTTGAACGACCGTGCATTCTATACTGCCCCGGTGAATTCATTCTTCCCCAACGGATTTGGTATCTATAATATGGCCGGTAATGTAAGCGAGTGGGTACAGGATGTGTATCGTCCTTTATCAACACTTGACTTTGATGATATGCCTGCTCCTTTTCGTGGTAACAGCTACCAAAAGATCTATAAGAACGATGCCGGTGAAGCAGAGAAAGATAGCACCGGGAAAATTAAGATGGTCGGTGTAACGGATGAAGAAAGCAAGAACCGCCGGAATTATCAAAGAGGTAATGTGATCAATTTCCTGGATGGTGACTCTTTATCACAAGCACAATATGGATACGGTATAACGACCCTGGTCAGTGATAAATCAAGAGTGTATAAAGGTGGTAGCTGGAATGACAGGGCTTACTGGCTTACACCCGGCAGCCGTCGCTTCCTTGAAGAAGACCAGGCATTGAGCACACTCGGTTTCCGTTGCGCTATGGACCGTATGGGTAGCCCCGAAGGAAACGGACGCAAAACCGGTCAGCATTACAAGACCCGCAGACAAAAACGTTAATCAAGAACTTTCAAATAGTAAACCCCTCCATCATGGAGGGGTTTTTTGTTTTAAGCCTCCCTGCCCTCCAAAAGAGGGTTCTTAGGTCGTTCATAGCAATTTTTCTCTGCACCCACTGCTCCCTGCGTACTCAACGAAAAATTTTGCGGCTTTGCGAAAACTTAGCGCCTTTGCGAGAAGCCTTCTTATTTTTGTTTTATGACTACAGAACAGCTATACGCTATTTATAAGGAATTCCCCTCGGTACAAACAGATACAAGAAAACTAAAAGAAGGAGATATTTTCTTTGCGTTGAAAGGAGAAAATTTCAACGGCAATCATTTCGTGGGAAAAGCGTTCGAGTGCGGAGCTTCCTATGCCGTGATCGATGAAGAACAATACGCGGTCTTTGGAAAAACAGTGTTGGTAAACGATGTACTGATTGCTTTACAGGATTTGGCAGCTCATCACCGTCAGCAATTTTCCACCTTGCCTGACGGCAGGCAGGTTCCCTTTATTGCTATTACCGGCAGCAATGGAAAAACAACGACCAAGGAATTAATCCACGCGGTTCTTTCTTCTTCTTTTACTACCTATACTACGGAAGGCAATCTCAATAATCATATCGGTGTGCCGCTTACGATCCTGAAAATAAAAGAGGATGCCGAACTGGTCGTGATCGAAATGGGCGCCAATCACCGCGGAGAGATCGCTTCGTATTGCCGGTATGCAATGCCGACGCATGGTTTGATCACCAATTGCGGCAAGGCTCATCTCGAGGGTTTTGGGAGCGAAGAAGGTGTGCGGAAGGCAAAGGGAGAATTGTTCGATCATCTTCGTGCGAATAACGGGAGCGCATTTATTATGAAGGATTATGATTATTTACGCGAGATGAGCACGGGGATCTCCATGATCACCAGTTACGGAACAAAGGATGCCGATATGGAAGGTCATCTTTTGCAAAGCGATCCTTTTTTGGAATTAAGGATAAACAAAGGCGCCGATATTCCTTTTTTGAAAACACAACTCGTGGGTGATTACAATCTGCCGAATGTGCTGGCAGCTGTGGCCGTCGGCAAACATTTTAATGTGGATGATGAAAAGATAAAAACAGCTATTGAAGAATATGTTCCTTCCAACAGCCGTTCCCAGTTAAAGAAGATCGGGACCAATACGGTCATCCTTGATGCCTATAATGCCAATCCCAGCAGTATGCGCTCCGCTATCGAAAACTTCGCACAAGTCCATGCCGGTAATAAAGTGATCGTACTGGGAGCAATGGCAGAATTGGGACAAGAGAGTCTCGCCGAACACCAGGCATTGATCGACATTATCCGCAAATACAACTGGCAGCATGTAGTATTGGTCGGCGGCGATTTTTTAAAATTGCAGCACCCATTCCAGCAATTTGAAAATGCTACTGCCGCCAGGGAATGGATCGGGCAACAAAATTTTGACAATACCCACCTGCTGATCAAGGGGAGCCGGAGCATGCAGATGGAAAAAGTACTGGAATAAATTACCACAGCAATGACACTGAAAGAACTTTTCCCGCAATTTGAAACGGAACTGATCCTTGCGATCGAAAAGGAAGGCGTTACCAAAACGTTCACTCCCGGCGAAGTGATCATGCGTACCGGTCAGTTTATTAAATCCACAATCCTGGTACTGAAGGGAAACATTAAAGTATACCGGCAAAACAACGAAGGAGAAGAATTCCTGATCTACTATATCACCCCGGGCCAGGCCTGTGCGGTTTCTATGATCTGCGCCATGCAGGCCCAGGCCAGTGAAATAATGGCCATCGCGGAAGAAGACACCGAAGTATTGATGATACCGGTCCGGCTGATGGATGAACTCATGGTCAACTACAAAAGCTGGTACCATTTTGTTATTAAAACCTATCGTAGCCGGTTTGATGAACTCCTGTCTGTGGTAGACAATATCGCTTTCCGTAATATGGATGAGCGCCTGGAGTTTTACCTGAAAAGATATGTTGACAAGTCCGGTAAAAAGAATATCGAACTCTCCCACCAGCAAATTGCAGACGACCTGAACAGTTCCCGGGAAGTAATTTCAAGACTACTCAAAAAAATGGAGCAACAAAAAAGGCTCACTCTTCACCGTAACATGATTGAATGGAAGGAGTAACTTTCCAATGTGATCATTATCACTGACCAGGAATCATTATCGCATTACTCTTGCACAAAATAATACATGGAGATCATTGGATACCTGGCAGCCCTGTTCATTGGACTTTCCCTGGGTATTGTCGGAAGCGGGGGATCTATACTTGCCGTTCCTGTTTTGGTTTACCTGCTGGGGTTGAGTCCATTGCTGGCAACTACCAGCTCCCTTTTTATTGTTGGCGTAACGAGCCTCCTGGGTGGTTTTTTGGCCTATAATAAAAAGCAAACTGATCTCCGGGCAGTAACAGCATTCGGCATTTCTTCCGTTTTCTCCATATTCCTGACCCGTCAGTACATATTGCCGGCCATACCAGATCCCTTATTTTCCATTAGAGACATTACGGTCGGGAAAGGAATGTTCCTGATGATACTTTTTGCGATCCTGATGCTGGCGGCTTCTCTATTGATGATCCTGAGCCCCGGGCAGACGAGCAGTCAACCCATACCGGGAAAAAAAAATCGCCGTAAATTATTCCCGCTTTTTTTAATGGGCCTTGGTGTCGGGATTGTAACCGGTTTGCTTGGAGCAGGAGGCGGTTTTTTGATCATCCCGGCTCTTATTTTATTCCTGAAATTACCAATGAAGACAGCCATCGGCACATCGCTCCTTATTATTGCCATGAATTCATTATTCGGTTTCCTCATTAGTATCCGGCAATTTGAATTCAATTGGCCCGTACTCATAGGATTTACGCTTTTGGCTGCTATTGGTATGCTTATTGGCCGTAAACTGGCAGGTAAAATTCCCGCTGATTCGCTAAAAAAAGGATTCGGATGGTTTGTACTGGTGATGGGAGTTTATATCATTGCCCGGGAGCTCTTTCTGTAATAATTCCATTTCTGTGTGACAAAAGTCATAGTCCGTTTCCTGGCCGGTGTACATCTTTGCATTATTAAAAAAATATCATCATGAAAATAGAACAGATCTATACCGGTTGCCTGGCACAGGGTGCTTATTATATCGAGAGCCAGGGCGAAGTCGCCATTATTGATCCTCTTCGTGAAATAGGCCCTTATGTTGAAAAAGCAAAGCGAAATGGAGCAGCGATCAAATATGTTTTTGAAACGCATTTTCACGCGGATTTTGTATCGGGGCATATCGACCTCGCTAAAGAGACCGGTGCGACCATAGTTTATGGTCCTACAGCGCAACCAGGATTTGAAGCGATCACTGCAACAGACGGCCAGGTATTCAAACTGGGGGATGCATCATTCACGGTGATTCATACACCGGGTCATACCATGGAATCATCCTGTTTCCTGTTAAAAGATAAGACGGGGAAGGATATTGCTCTATTCACCGGCGACACACTGTTTATTGGCGACGTCGGTCGCCCTGACCTGGCGCAAAAAGTAAAAGCAGAATTGACACAGGATATACTGGCAGACCATTTATTTGATTCATTAAGGAATAAGATCATGCCGCTGGCCGACGATATTATGGTATACCCTGCCCATGGCGCCGGCAGCGCCTGCGGAAAGAATATGAGCAAGGAAACAAGCGACACGCTTGGTCACCAGAAAGCTGCGAATTATGCATTGCGACCCGGGCTGACACGTGAGGAATTTAAAAAAGAAGTGCTGACAGGTCTGACAGCTCCCCCGCAATACTTTCCACTAAATGTACTCATGAATATAAACGGCTACGACAGCATCAGCGATGTGATCAAAAGAGGTACACATGCTTTAAGCCCAGGTGCATTTGAAGCGGCAGCCAATGAAACCGGGGCACTGATACTCGATACAAGGGCCGCGCAGGTTTTTGCTAAAGGCTTTATTCCCAATTCGATCAATATCGGTATTGACGGAAGTTTTGCACCCTGGGTCGGTACATTGATACCCGATATCAAACAGGAAATTTTACTTGTCGCTGATGAAGACAAGGTCGAAGAAGTGGTTACCAGGCTCGCACGGGTGGGTTATGATCATGCCATCGGGTATTTAAAAGGCGGGTTTGAAAGCTGGATCCATGCGGGGAAAGAAACAGACAGTATCCAATCGATCACTGCCGGTGAATTATTTTCGATCCGGGAAAAAAACCCGGCAATCGCCATCCTGGATGTCCGGAAAAAAAGTGAATTTGATTCAGAGCATGTGGAAGGAGCTGAAAATGCACCGCTGGATTATATCAACGATAGCATGAAAATGGTCAACAGCCAGGAGACCAGTTATGTACACTGTGCGGGAGGCTATCGTTCCATGATGTTCATCTCCATCCTGAAGGCCCGCGGTTATGATCAACTGATCGATGTTAAAGGCGGATTCACTACAATTAAAGAAAATGGCAAATTCAAGCTCACGGATTATGTATGTCCTACAACACTGCTTTAATTGTAAACTGAAAACATAGCATGAATATTATTGATTGGCTGAGCCAGCCCTGGCCCTGGTATGTAGCGGGACCACTGATCGGGCTGACGGTCCCGGCTTTATTGCTACTGGGTAACAAAACCTTTGGCATATCCTCATCGCTCCGGCATATCTGTGCGGCATGTATCCCGGCCAGGATCCCCTTCTTCAGGTATGACTGGAAAAAAGAAATATGGAACTTATTTTTTGTTGCTGGCATTGTGTTGGGAGCGATCATCGTGACCCTTTTTTTCCAAAATACAGCCCCGGTGCAGGTTAGCCCGGATCTTGCCGCAGAGCTGCAGGGATATGGGATCACGAATTATGAGGGGCTTGTTCCTGCTGAGTTATTTAACTGGAATTCACTGTTGTCATTAAAAGGCCTTGTCATGATGGTTGGTGGAGGCTTTTTGGTAGGCTTTGGTACCAGGTACGCCGGTGGCTGTACTTCCGGTCATGCCATTATGGGATTAAGCAATCTCCAATGGCCTTCATTGGTGGCCACCCTTAGTTTTATGGCCGGTGGTTTTTTCGCGGCCAACCTGCTTCTTCCTTATATATTAAAATGGTAAGCCTTATGGAAACAATCAAAGAAAAAGAACATCACTCTTTTTTGACGGAGAACACAGATTTTGAAGTCCGTTCACTGGATGCTGTTTGCGTCAATGAATCGGAACTGAAACATCCCTGGTGGTTCAATGTAAAATACCTTATAACCGGTTTGTTCTTTGGTGTGCTGGTGGTTAAGTCAGAAGTTATTTCCTGGTTCCGCATCCAGGAAATGTTTCGCCTGCAAAGCTTTCATATGTATGGGGTCATCGGCTCTGCCGTCATCGTGGGCATGATCTCGGTTTGGCTTATTAAAAGATTTAAGGTGAGGACGATCTACAAAGAGCCCATTGAATTTGTCGATAAGAAATTCAACAAGGGAAATATCTACGGAGGTTTGCTTTTTGGTATTGGATGGGCCATTACCGGAGCCTGCCCGGGGCCCTTGTTTGCCCAGCTGGGCACGGGGGCAACGGTGATCCTTGTCACGCTGCTCAGCGCTATTGCCGGCACATGGGTTTATGGCCTGGTCAGGGAGAAACTGCCCCACTAAGGTTAATTGTTTATCAGGCAGTCTTACCTGCTACCAACTTATGATTTTGATTAATTGTCATTCGGGGAAATTTCCTTTTTGTGACTATTATCACTCCCCCGCTGGAACCAGTGACGGAACTTTGTAAAAATTAATACAGATGAACCTTTTAGAAAGAATTTTTGGTACCCGGAAAACTGTTGATTTCAGGCAACTTTATGCGAACAGGGCGTTAATTATCGATGTACGAACGCCGCAGGAATTTAATTCCGGTCATATCCAGGATGCTATCAACGTACCTTTGCAGAGCCTTCAGAAAGAAGTTCTGTCGATTAAAAAACAGGACAGACCTGTAATCACCTGTTGCCTTAGTGGCGGCAGAAGCAGTGCGGCAAAAAACATCCTGGCACAGGCTGGTATCGAGGTTTATGATGGAGGAGGATGGACGGCCTTACAAGCAAGTATCAGGTAATATAGAAACTATGAAAACATGGATCATTGACAACAGGCTGCTACTGGCTGGCATTCTTATTGGGGCAGTTGGCGGGTACCTGTACTGGCAGCAGGTGGGATGCATCAATGGCACTTGCCGCATCACGTCCAAATGGTATAACAGTACCGCTTACGGTGCTTTAATGGGTGGTTTGTTGTTTAGTATATTCAAAAGACAAAAAAATGGAGACAACAGAAAATAAGAAAGAGAGTTTTGGCGAGATCATCAACGGCAACACCCCGGTGCTTGTTGATTTTTTTGCAGAATGGTGTGGCCCCTGTAAAATGATGAAACCTGTACTGGAGCAGTTACACCAGAAAATGGGTGATCAAGTCCGTATCATTAAAGTGGATATTGATAAAAGCCCGGCTGCCGCGAATGCTTACAGCGTTCAAAGTGTGCCTACCCTTATCCTTTTTCAAAAAGGGAAACCTGTTTGGCGGCAATCCGGAGTAGTACAGGCTCAGCAATTGGAATCGATCATTAAGCCGCATATAACTAACAACTGACATGACGGATAAAAAAATACATCGCGGTTATTTATCTTCTTCACTGGGTTGTCGTTGTCCCCGTTGCCGGGAAGGGAAATTATTTAAAAATCCCGTTGTCTTTCGTTTCAAGAAAAACATGGAGATGAATAAGGATTGCCCGGTTTGCGGGCAGGCCACCGAGATTGAAGTGGGGTTTTATTACGGCACCAGTTATGTTAGTTATGCACTCACCGTTGCGATCAGCGTGGCTACTCTTGTTGCCTGGTATGTGATCATCGGTCTTTCTACTGACGATGACCGTTTCTTTTGGTGGCTGGGCTCCAATGCCGTTTTTCTATTTCTTCTGCAGCCCTGGCTGATGCGGGTGAGCCGCAGCTTCTGGATATCATGGTTCGTTAAATTTGATCCCTATTGGAAGGAACACCAGCCGGAAGATGTATCGGAAAGAATGAATGCGGACCAGGCGAATAATTGGTAAAATAAAAAATCCTGCCGGGTGGCGGGATTTTGTGCGGAGACTAAGGGACTATCACCTATGCTATTTCGGTTAAATCTCCTTTAGTTCAAAGTAGCACTCACCCTGATCTAAACAGGAAAATGATAAATCGGGGTAAAAATTGCTAATCCTGACAATC
>JANOHQ010000183.1:0-8037 GCA_031406595.1 Chitinophagaceae bacterium | reverse complement strand
GGAAGAAAAGATAACACCTGCTGTACCCCAAACAAAAGAGAAGAATATCGCATTGAACCGACCCGCTCCATTAAAAAAAGAAAAGATCCAGGATGTTATTTTCCCGGACCTGGTCAAAGAGGAACCGGAAGTGGTTTTCCGAAATAACAATGATCTTCCCACACCGCCGAAAAACCCCAATATCATTCCCAATAGTAAGGTCAATACCGACATTGCCAAACATATCCCTTCTGAGTACACCGGATCAAAAAATTCATTAACAAAGCCGGATGTAACAACCGGTGACACTGATCCGTCAGACATTGTGAATGCCAGTTTCGAAGAAAAAAAGAACAAAAGTCGTGGCCTCTTCCGGAAGATCGCCAGGACCTTTGAAAAAAGAACAGACATCGACCCTACCGATGACAACCGTTTATTGGTAGCTGGACTGGCCATAAAATTGAAATAGCCCTTCGCCCTCTTCGACAAGCTCAGGGTCAGGGTAACAAAAAAATTAAATAACATCTAAAAGAGCAGAAAATGAAAAGGATTTTTACCCTATGTGCAGCAGTATGTATAACACTTACCAGCTTTAGCCAGACCGATACCACGGGCAGACAAAATACACCACCCGCGGCCGATACGATCCGTATCGGTGGTATGGTCATCATCCGGAAAGCCGGCAAGAACAAAGAAATTACTGATAAGGAATACAGGATACGGAGCCGCAAGGGTGATAAGCCCTCCAACCTGACAACAAACTGGTGGATCTTCGATTTCGGGTTTTCCAATTTCAGTGACAAGACCGTTTATAGCAGCCCGGATGCACAGAACTTTGCCCCGGGAAGCAATAAGTCCTGGTTTGAATTAAAGGATGGCAAATCCCGGAATGTCAATGTCTGGTTCTTCATGCAGAAACTGAACATCGCTAAACATGTAGTGAACCTGAAATACGGACTGGGACTTGAACTCAACAACTATCATTGGGAACAACCTATCCTTTTCCAGGAAAATACACTGGCCATTCCCAATCCACCCCGGGTGATCATGGATAACACGGTAGGTCGCAAGTATGAAAAAAATAAGTTGGCAGCCGATTACCTGACTGTTCCCATCATGCTCAATTTTAATTTCACGCCCAACCGTAAAAAAGGTTTTGGTATCAGTGGTGGTGTAAGCGCCGGCTACCTCTACAGTGCCCGTAATAAAACAAAGACCAATGATGAAGGGAAGGAAAAGGCCAAGGATGATTTTGAACTCGAGAAATGGAAGGTATCCTATATCGCAGAATTGTCGCTGGGTCCCGTGCGTTTCTATGGATCTTATGCCGCTAATGGGATGTTTGAAAGAGGGTTGAATATGACGCCGTATAATTTTGGTTTCCGGTTCAGCAACTGGTAATCGTACACTCGCCTGTTTTGGCAGTTAAAACTGATCTTTTCAATATATCATACACAGCCGTGGTTTTTCCCACGGCTTTTTTATTGGCGCTACGCAAGATTACTTAGCTTCGCCTCGTATCTTTTCTAAAGGTCGAGTTAAAACATATCCACAACCCAAAATAAATAATCGTGGCACTTCGTTTGAACAATGGACGATACCTATTTTTGTCCTGTTAACTACCCTGGAAGGAGCCTGTGCGGGAGGTTACAAACGGCGGTTATGAAAACACAAACACCTGATGAAAAACTTAGTATTGCTCACCTCTGTCTTTTTGGGAAGCAGCTTGCTGGCTTCCGATGTTTCTGTTTCCGAAAGGACAACAACCCATAAACGTTTTAGCTGGGCAGCTGCGGGCCCGGTAGGCACTATATCCATCATCATTGATAAATCAGACTATGAACTGAGCGTATACGACGAAAAAGGCTGGTATGCCACGTACCCGGTTGTGTTTGGTAACAACAGCCTCGGTGATAAAAAAATGCAGGGCGATAAGAACACACCGGAGGGCACATTCCGGATCCTTTCTAAAAGAGTGCATGAAAAATGGTGCCGCTTTCTGTCTATCGACTATCCTACCGCCGAAAGCCGCGAAAAGTTCAAACAACGGAAGTTAAGGGGTGAGATTCCCGCCAATGCCGATATCGGCGGTGATATCGGAATCCACGGCACCTGGCCACGTGAAGATTATGTGATCGACCGCTTCCGCAACTGGACACTTGGTTGTATCTCCATGAAAAATGATGATGTAAAGGAAGTGTATGGCTTTACGGCCGCGGGCACAAAAGTTACGATCAAGAAATAAATCTATTTCCCATTTACAGCAAGGAACCGCCCGGTTTCGATCCGCCATTTTACGGGATGGTTCTGCAACAATGACTCATGACCAGCCCGGTCATATATAACCAATTTCTTATTCACGGAAGCGATCGCTTTGAATAGTTTCTCCGTTTCTTTTTCCAATACATAGTCATCCTATGCTCCCCATTGCAGCAACACGGCAGGGTGATCTAAGGGAACTCAGGCTAAATATGTTTAATTTTTTCAGGAATCCCGCCCGATCTTTCTCCACGAAGGAATCCGGGTACAATTATTGCTATACTATTTATGCTGTTACCCTGCCCTGACGAAATTTAGAGAAACCGTATAAAGCAGCCCATCCGTGCTGCTTTTTTCTTTAACTATTCATGGAAGATTCATAATCCCATCTTCTTCCGGATATCTGCAGGAATCGCTTCTTTGTTGACGATGATCGCCACAGTCCTCACTTTAAAATAATCTTCCCGCATAAAGAGGAATCCGCCGAGCAGGTTGGAATAGTTGCCCCAGGAGTTTTTGATATAATACCATTTTATCCCGGTCTTGTCCTTTACCACACCGGTAATATGCATCATATGATCCAGTTGCGTTCTTTCATCTTTAAAAGACGCTTGCCGGAAAGCAGGATAGTCAAGGATCGTATCGGCCAACCAGGCGAGCCCATCATTGAATTTAAAGTATGCATCCGTCGCATCACCATCCCATCCTACTGTAAATCCATTGGCCAGTGCCTGGTCAGTGATGCGGGAAAAATCGGTAAGTGGAACATTGTAATATTCATCCTGCGTCCAGTTGTATTTGTCTTCGAGTACAAATGGTTTATAAAAAGGATGATGCGTGTAAGAACTGATCTCCACGTAGTCACTCATGGTAAGCTCTGCTACCCTTTCTGCAAAACTATGCGGCGTATAAACCATTCCTTCATAATGGAAGGAGGAAGGAACTTTACCCAAATACCGGTCCAGCACACTGTCCACGAATAATTCCTGCGAACGGTTCATTGCGGTGATGCCATGGGTAACGAGATTCTTTACAAAATGACTGACGAGCGTATCCAGTTCGCCATGGTTATGATTGAGTCCTGTACCGGGGCGGCCGGGGTAAGCTGCTTCAGGGACAAGACCATGGTTATTGACCACCCAGGCCAGGTCGTGAAATTGACCCCCGGGTGTAAAAAAATTCTGCCCCCTGAGTTTAAGATGGCGGTGGATCTTCCGGATCATTGAATAACGGGCGATAAACATTTCGCTGAGGTCGGTATGCTTCCCTTTTCTCAGCAGCTCGCTTTCCAATAACGAATTACTGGCGAAGCTCCAGCAGGTGGCGGAGAGGAATTGATCTTTTACGGGGGTGCAGGAAACTTTCGGAATTTTTAACCCAAGGGTATTAACAGTCATTGGCTGCGAATACGAAGCAATCCCATTCAACAAGAAGAAAAAAGCATAAAAAAACAGTTTTCGGCGATCCATCCGATAAATTTATACAATATCCGCTGCTTTCAGTTCGTTTGACATACCCATACACGGGTATTTATTTAAAGTAAAATGTTAAGATCTAACTTGTCTTTGTTGGCTTTGTTTCTCTGGACCGACCTGCTCTCACAGGTTCCTTTGACGTTAGAACTAACGCCTAAGCTTTTTTCAGCAAATGAAATCGCTGATTCTGGATTCAGGAAAATCTTAGTATTGAAAGACTATTATGACGAGGCGGCGGACTCCATCCTTACGGACACTGCCTATGAAATAAGATTTTCAAAAGAAGGTTTTGTGCTGTATGAAAAGAAAACACCCTATTTTAACGATAGTACCATTTCTGTCTACACGTATGATAAAGGACTGAGACTAACAGGACACGAGACAAATCGTTATGTAATGCAAAAAAAAGTGAGCCAGTCCGTTCAATATTTTTATAAGGATAATAGGCAGTCAGAACTGCATTTCTATTTTCGCGGCAGGCTGGGCAGCAAACAAAGATCGTTCTATGATAAAAAGGGGCGACTCTCCAAAACAGAGTCGCTTTCACCTGATAGCTTCCGGCATTCTTCATTTTACTACTATAATAATAATGACAGCCTTAATAGGGTAACCTCTATCGAAACATACGACTCCCGTTCAGATTCTATTGTAACAACCTATAAGTATGATGAAGCAGGCAGGATCATCGAGAAAAGAAGAAGCCCGTCGGCTACCTATATAAAAAATATGGGAGCAGACTGTTACCAAGGTCTTACCGAATACTACCGTTGTGAGTACGATTCATTAGGGAGGGTGATCTTCGAAACAAGCACTTCAGATGAAGAACTGGATAAGATCAGCTATGCGTGGTATTTGTACAAAAGATACTTCTATATTGGAAACGGGTTTACCTGTAAAGACTATGATTCAGAGAACCGGGAAAATGCCCTTTCCACTTACACCCGATTTGCCGGAAAGTCTCATGATGGAAACAGTCTCATAGAAACATATAATGATCAAATAAAGGAAACAAAATATTTATCAGACCGAAGCCTTTTGCCTTTCAGCATTATTTATAGTGGTGATAGTATTAATAAAAGTGTCTCGTACCTGTTTTTGTATAAAAAGTAACACTTTACAGTCTCCCATTCTTTATCTCCTCCACCACACCCGGGTCCAGCAACGTAGATATATCACCAAGGTTTTCGGTTTCACCTTCCGCGATCTTGCGCAGGATACGACGCATGATCTTCCCGCTGCGGGTCTTGGGGAGGCCCGTTACAAATTGGATCTTATCGGGTTTGGCAATGGCGCCGATAACTCTTGTCACTGTCTGGTGGATGTTTTTTCTTTGTTGTTCTTCGTCTAATGTGTCAGACGCTCCTTTGGAGACGTCAGACACCACAAAAGCATAGATCCCCTGTCCTTTGATATCATGCGGGTAACCAACCACAGCGCTTTCCACCACGCCGGCATGCATATTGATCGCATTTTCCACTTCAGCGGTTCCGATGCGGTGGCCACTTACATTCAATACATCATCCACTCTTCCCGTGATCCGGTAATTTCCCTGTTCATCTTTTAAGGCACCATCTCCGGTAAAATATAAATTGGCGTAGGTCGCAAAATAATTGGTGCGGCACCGTTCATGATCGCCATAAGTAGTTCTTAAAATCCCCGGCCACGGGGCTTTTATACATAGATTTCCTTTAAAATGACCCTGCTCATCTTTCTCTGTTACTTCCTTCCCGTTCTCATCAACCAATAATGGTTGAACACCCGGCATCGGTAATGAGGCCCAACTGGGTATTGCCGGTGTAACACCCGCCAGGTTGGAGATAAGCGTACCCCCGGTTTCTGTTTGCCACCAGGTATCCACGATGGGGCATTTTTTCTTTCCAATATTCTCATCATACCAATGCCAGGCTTCCTCGTTGATCGGTTCGCCAACTGTTCCCAATATCTTCAACGATGAAAGGTCTTTTCCTTTCAACGGATCCAAACCAAAACCCATCAGGCTGCGGATAGCAGTAGGTGCTGTGTATAGAATATTTACCTTGTATTTATCAACGATATCCCAGAACCGTCCCGCATCAGGCCAGGTAGGAATGCCTTCAAACATCAAAGAGGTGGCACCCACGCTCAACGGGCCATACACGATATAGCTGTGACCAGTTATCCAGCCTATATCAGCCGTACAGAAATGAATTTGCCCGGGTTGGTATTGAAATACGTTTACAAAAGTATAGGTCGTCCAAACCATATAACCCGCCACCGAATGCACCACTCCTTTTGGTTTGCCCGTACTACCCGATGTATATAAAATAAACAAATGATCCTCTGCATCCATTTCCTCCGCAGGAAATGAAACGACACCGTTCTTTTCTACCTGTGCTTCGGCATGCTCCATTTCATCTTCCCACCACAAGTCTCTTCCCTTGATCATAGAGACCGGTGTTCTTGTCCTTGTATAAACAATTACCTTCTTTATTGTCTTATTACCTATCAGCGCATCATCGATCACCGATTTTAACGGGATATCTTTTCCGCCCCGGTAAGCGCCATCGCAGGTAATGATAAATTCAGCTTTGGCATCATCCAGCCTGTCTGCAATACTTTGCGCAGAGAAACCTCCGAAGATCACGCTGTGTATCGCACCGATACGGGCACAACCCAGCACAGCATAAGCCAGTTCCGGTATCATCCCCATATAGATGCAAACCCGGTCTCCTTTTTTTACACCATTGTTGATCAGCATCTGCGCTACCTGGCAAACTCTTTTATGCAGGCGGCTATAAGTAACAGTTCTTGTTCTTTCTTCGGGATTATTGGGCTCCCATATTATAGCTGGTTTATCGCCCATACTGGCAAGGTGGCGGTCGATACAATTCTCCGTAATATTCAGTTTACCCCCTTTGAACCATTCTATTTTCGGTTCTTTAAAATTCCATTCAAGGACCTTTCCCCATTTCTTTCTCCAAAGAAAATTTTCTGCCACCGTTCCCCAAAATCCTTCAGGATCATCCACGCTTTTTTTATAGTCCTGGTGGTATTGGTCGAGTGTCTTTATTTGGAAGGGATAAGCCATGGCAATTGATTGTGTTAGGGGTATAAATTTACAGAACTGATTCTAAATACACTGGGTAGAATAATTATGTTACCGGCTATAATGCTACTATCAGCCTGGTTGCGTCGCACTCTTGTACGTCCTGTTCATTGCTGAGCTTTTTTGTTGAACCCCTACGGGGTTCGGGTAATTTTAAATCGCTATTTCCTACCGACGTTTAGCCCCTATGGGGCTTACAATTTCACGCAACGGAGCGGCGGAAAGGATATGACATAAGCAATGGGGTAAGCCCTTTTTAAATGAAGTGATAAATTTACATAATTCAATAGTTTTTTTGGCAAAGAGGGAAAAGAGAAAAGGAGGAGTTGGAAAATTGCCCCTCCTTACTCGATAATGAAATGCAAAGTCCATATATCGATCCCTTTCCCTCCTTTTTCTCCTTTATCCTCTTAGCCAATTTCTTCATATCTTAAACCCATGATTCAGCCCAGTTCACCCAAAACCATTCGCTCCGTCATTGCTGCTTCTTCGGTAGGCACGATGATCGAGTGGTACGATTTTTACATTTTCGGCATGTTGTCGACCACTATTTCGGCCCAATTCTTTCCCAAAGACAACCCTACCGCCGCTCTGCTGAGTACCCTGGCCATCTTTGCAGCCGGTTTTATTGTTCGCCCTTTCGGGGCCCTCGTGTTCGGGCGACTGGGCGACCTGATCGGCAGAAAATATACTTTTTTGCTGACCCTGATCCTCATGGGTGGGTCCACATTCCTGATCGGCTGTGTTCCGAGCTATGAAACGATTGGTATTGCTGCACCCATATTGGTATTACTATTAAGATTATTGCAGGGATTGGCGCTCGGCGGTGAATATGGTGGAGCGGCTACCTATGTAGCTGAACATTCACCCGTGAACAAACGAGGATATTATACGAGCTGGATACAAACGACGGCAACGCTTGGGTTATTCGTAGCACTCGGGGTGATATTACTGGTGAAATCAAATATGAGCGACGGGTCGTTCAATGCCGAATGGGGTGGATGGCGCTATCCTTTCTGGATCTCGATCGTATTGGTAGGTGTGTCGATCTATATCCGGATGAAGATGAAGGAATCGCCGATGTTCACCAAACTGAAAGCGGAGGGGAAAACATCAACTAACCCTCTGAAAGAAAGTTTCCGGAAAAAAGCCAATTTCAAAATGGTGCTGCTGGCTTTATTTGGAGCGGTGATGGGACAGGGAGTTGTCTGGTACACGGGGCAGTTCTATGCACAAAAT
>JANOHQ010000318.1:0-2449 GCA_031406595.1 Chitinophagaceae bacterium | reverse complement strand
TGATATTCCTGGATGAAAGCGGTGTTGGAGGTAAAGTGAAAGATCCCTGGCGAAGTCAGGAAATCTACAGGATAAATTTCAACAAGCCGAACAGGTTAAGCAATTTATAAAAGAACGGAAGGAACTGCTTAAAGCGAAGCTGGAGAGTTTGGGGATGGTGAAGCAGCTAAAGCAAATCAATAAGCAAGTTTATTATTACTCTGCCCAGATTAGCGAGTATAAAAATATTTTGAAAGACCCAAAGAAGATTGAAAAGAAGGCGCTTGAATTATTAAGCAAGACAAAATTGTTCAAAGACTTTTTCCGCAAGAACAGTATGCTCGCATCACTTTTCAGAATTCCTGATCCGGATGCACCATTGGATATGGCAAGCTTTGCCGGTTTGCAGACAAGAGTACAGGTCAACTCCCTGGTCCAGCAGCAGATCGCAGCGGGTGGCGCCGGTGCCCGGCAACAATTTCAGCAAAACCTTCAATCGGCGCAAACAAAGCTGAATGAGCTAAAAAGTAAAATTCTTAAAGCCGGGGGAGGAAGCAGCGATGCAGAAATGCCAGAAGGTTTTAAGCCGAACGAACAAAAGTCTAAATCATTCTTAAATCGGCTGGAATATGGGGCCAATATTCAATCCCAAAAAAGTACCAGTTTTTTCCCCACCACCAGCGATATCGGGTTGTCGCTCGGATACAAGCTGAATGATAAAAGTATCATCGGTCTCGGTGCTTCTTATAAAATGGGGCTGGGTCGTGGGTGGAATAATTTACGACTGAGTCACCAGGGTGTGAGCCTGAGGAGTTATGTCGATATCAAACTCAAGGGGTCGCTGTGGATAAGCGGAGGTTACGAACAGAATCACAAATCTGCTTTTAATGATTTTAACGAACTGCGCAACAGGAATGCGTGGCAGACCAGCGGATTGCTGGGCATCAGCAAAACAATACCGGTTAAGTCAAAGTTCTTTAAGAAGACAAAGGCCATGATCCTCTGGGATTTTCTGAGTTATCAGCAGGTGCCGCGAACTCAACCCATAGTATTCAGGATAGGGTATCAATTTAAATAACAAGCCATTAGTATGAAACGAGTACTTTTTTTTGCATTCATTGTCGTGAGTTTGGATCTATGGTCCCAGGCTCCACCGCCAGTTAACCTCCCGGAATACCTGCCACCATCGCCGGATGTGGCGTCGCTGATGAAAGGGGGAGAATTATCTTCCAGTCCTCACTCCGGAGCAGCGAATGCCAATATCCCGGTATATGAACTGAAAGTCAAGGACTTTTCATTGCCCATCAGTATCGGCTATTCTTCCAACGGGTTTAAACCTGGTGAGATCCCTTCCCGGACAGGAATTGGCTGGAGCCTCAATGCAGGTGGCGCTGTTTCCCGGATCCAGAGAGGAAAACCAGATGATTTTTGTACTACACCTACACCAAAGACCATTTCGGAATTGTTGCAATTTGACGCCGCAGCCATGGCATATATAACAAGCCTGGAAGACCAGGCATACTATGATGACGCGCAACCCGATGAATATCGCTACAGCGTAAATGGTATCAGCGGGAAGTTTATCCTCAAAAGGGGAGGAGGAGTACTTCAGCTTCCCTATAATAATGTCAAGATCGTTGTAACAAAGGATGCGACGGGCGTAGATGCTATATTTATTACCGATGATAAGGGGATCAAATACAGTTTTGGCTACACTAATAAAATAGAACAGACGCTCGAACACAACCTGGTCAATAATTTTATTAACAAACAACATATTCGTACCGGATGGATGCTGACAAAGATCACCTTGCCAACCGGCGAGTACATTGATTTCTATTATTCTTCAATCAATCATTGGGCGACCACAGGAGAAAGCAAATCTGCGAGCAAAGTATACCTCTGGGATCCACCTTGCGGTACCATTCCTGAGCCCAATTGCGATGTTTCGCTGCAATACAATTCCAAAACAAACATTATAAAGTACAAGAGCTACTACCTCACCAGCATCGTGGCGAGTACCGGCCCATCTGTCCTGTTTGGCTACGAGGACAGGCCGGATAACGGGGGTGATAACCGGCTTAAGACCATCGTCGCTGCTTATAACAGCACCAATATAAAATCAGTTGAACTGGAGTATAATAATAATAGTACCCCAACCTCCGGCGAAATGAATGGTAAATTCTTTTTAAAAAAGCTGATCATTAAAGATCCCACAGGCGGTTCAGCCCCTTCGCAGGAATTTGTTTTAAAATATGTAGATAACGGAACGCCCTATGAATACGCGGGCGGTGAAGATCATCTTGGTTTTGCCACGGATGGAATCAGCTCTACCCCCATGGCGCCCCTGACCGAAGATGAACTAATATTCGCTGGCTATATTACTTCAAAATACCCCAATGGCGAAAAATCGAAATTAGGTATGCTCCAAAGGATCACTTACCCGACAGGCGGGCACGATGAATTTTCG
>JANOHQ010000301.1:0-3814 GCA_031406595.1 Chitinophagaceae bacterium | reverse complement strand
CGATAGTGATCGGTACCATTGTCACTCCTTTTCAAAATCATTTTTGCTTCGATTTTCTAAAATAGTCCCGTCTGCATGAACGGTGGATCTGGTGAACCGTAAAAATCGTTTAACGTATTCCAATCGTTGATCTCCGTATTGAGATGCGGGGATCGGAAAGACGATCTCCGAGCGCAAAGCGGAAGGAATAAGTACCGGTTTGATTAGGTCGGCGGCCTGCAGTGGAATTTCCTGATAATACGGAACATTCCAACCAAGGAGATTGATGGTAATTTTAGTTTTGAGCAAAACGGTCTTCGGAACAGGATTCAAACGGATATAGTCCGAATCTGCCGCTGTAACGACGAATTGTATCTGTTCATCGAGATAGAAATGAACCTGAGGCGATGAGCCTGCCATTACTCCGGAGTATTTTCCCGACACACGTATCGTTCCGGTCCCTTCTATTTCAAATTCTGCATCCATTATATTATTTGAAAAACCGTTAAAAAGAAAATCTTATGGAGTCTGTCTTAAACTGGGTAACAGTAAATCAGCAGGTGATCTATATCGTGATCCTGATGATCTTCGTGGGTATCGAAGTGATCGGAAGAGTGCCAAGTGTTTTGCATACACCATTAATGAGTGGGGCGAATGCGATACATGGAGTTGTGATCATCGGGGCGATCATCGTAATGGGAAAGGCGGAGCATGATAATTACCTGGCCTTAATTCTCGGTTTTCTCGCAGTGGTAGTGGGAACGTTGAATGTAGTAGGGGGATTTGTTGTTACGGATAGAATGCTGGAGATGTTTAAGAAGAAGAAACGCTAACGCGAATTGACGCTAATTAAAGAACATAATGGAGTTGAATCTACTCACGATATGTTATTTGATCGGATCGGTGACATTTATCATCGGTCTCAAAATGTTATCCAATCCCGCAACTGCACGTAGAGGTAATCTACTTGCTGCTGCTGGTATGACCCTGGCGATTGTTGGAACGATATTTCTTTATGAAGAAGAGGGACAAAAGCTGGGAAACTTCGGATGGATCTTTGGAGGTATAGCAGTGGGCGCGATCATAGGCATACTGGCTGCGAAAAAAGTTAAGATGACGGCCATGCCTGAAATGGTCAGCATGTTTAATGGAATGGGAGGGGCCTGCGCCGCGCTCATTTCAGTTGTAGAATTTGATCACCTCGCAAAACTTGATTCCTTACCAGCTTCAATAAAAGGGATTTTACTGATCATTGTATTGGGATTAATCATCGGCTCCGTTTCATTTGCCGGCAGTATGATTGCCTGGGGCAAATTGAATGGTAGCGTTAAAGATTTTTCCTTCAAAGGTCAGCACATATTTAATATAGGACTTTTATTGGTGATAGTTGGCCTTGCAACCTACCTGGTGGGGTGGACTCCTGCCAATGCAAAGGTCATTTTCTATGCAATACTAGGTTTGTCACTTTTGTATGGTACATTCTTTGTTTTCCCTATTGGCGGAGCTGACATGCCGGTAGTGATCTCCTTGTTGAATTCATTTACCGGAGTTGCAGCAGCCTGTGGAGGTTTTTTATATGATAACAAGGTAATGCTGACCGGAGGTATACTTGTTGGAGCGGCAGGTACACTCCTCACAATTTTGATGTGTAAGGCGATGAATCGCTCACTTGCCAATGTATTGATCGGGTCTTTTGGTGGAAGCAGTGCGGCCGCAGGAGCGGGGGCGACACAACAAGGGGCTTACAAAGAAATTTCGCTAAGCGATGCAGCCGTGATCATGGCTTATGCCAATAAAGTCATTGTTGTTCCTGGTTATGGATTGGCTGTAGCCCAGGCCCAGCATGCCTGTCATGATTTGGAAAAATTACTGGAAGGAAAAGGTGTAAAAGTGAAATACGCAATCCATCCTGTCGCCGGGCGAATGCCGGGTCATATGAATGTGTTGCTGGCTGAAGCAGATGTGAGCTATGAGAAACTCGAAGAAATGGAACAAGAAAATGAAGAATTTCCTTCTACCGATGTGGTGTTGATCCTAGGTGCCAATGATGTGGTCAATCCCGCTGCGAAAACGGATCCATCTTCACCAATATATGGAATGCCTATTCTTGATGTGGACTTGGCCAAACATGTGATCGTGAACAAGCGTAGTATGAAGCCGGGTTATGCTGGCATAGAGAATGACCTGTTTTTTCAAAAGAAAACTTCTATGTTATTTGGGGATGCGAAGAAAGTATTGCAAGACCTGATCGGTGAGATCAAGAACCTATAGTTAGTTACTATTAAAACCTGGTTATGAAAAAACATTTTATCTGGCTGGCGGCAATCACATTATTTTTTAATGTCTCCCTCTTCGCGCAACAGAAAATAATGGGCTTCACGGATGCGAACGCTCTGAAGCAGTCTGGATGGGAAAAACAATTTGATGCCCTGCTAAATGCTAAAGATCAGGATGGGTGGATGCAATTCCTGACTTCTCACCCTCATCATGTAGGATCTCCCCAGGATAAATTAAATGCAGAGTATATGGCGGGACTTTTCCGTTCGTGGGGATACCAGGTAGACATCCCTGAATATGAGGTATTATTTCCAACACCAAAAACCAGGTTACTCGAACTATTGGGAGCCAAACCATTTAAGGCAAAACTGGAAGAACCCGGATTGAAGGAAGACAAGACAAGTGGGCAAAAATCAGAGCAATTGCCTTCCTACAACGCGTATTCAGCTGATGGGGATGTAACTGCGGAATTGGTTTTTGTAAATCGTGGGATTCCCGCAGATTATGAAGAACTGGAAAGAATGGGAATAGATGTAAAAGGGAAGATCGTCATTGCAAAATATGGGGGTTCATGGAGAGGCATCAAACCAAAAGTTGCGGCTGAACACGGAGCCATTGGTTGTATAATTTATTCAGATCCGGAAGACGATGGCTACGCGCAGGGTGATGTATATCCCGAAGGTCCTTTTCGTCCACGCGACGGTGTGCAACGCGGATCGGTAATGGACATGCCTGTTTATCCCGGGGATCCTTTAACACCCGGTAAAGCATCGACCAGGGATGCGAAGCGATTGAACAGAAATGAAGCGCTTACTATTATGAAGATCCCGGTACTGCCAATATCGTATGAAGATGCATTGCCATTTCTTCAATCATTGAAAGGTCCCGTTGTTCCTGCCGCTTGGCGTGGAGGGTTACCGCTGACCTATCATACAGGTCCCAGTATTGAAAAAGTGCATCTAAAACTTCAATTCAACTGGGATACTAAAACTTTATACAATGTAATTGCCAGGTTGCCGGGTACCAGTATCCCGGATGAATGGGTTATCCGGGGTAACCATCATGATGCCTGGGTTAATGGAGCAGCAGATCCGACAAGTGGAATGGTGGCGGAACTAAACGAAGCAAAAGCCATTGGTGAATTGGTGAAAAAGGGATTTAAAATAAAACGGACACTTATCTATTGTGCATGGGATGGGGAAGAGCAAGGTTTGCTAGGATCTACTGAATGGGCGGAAGATCACCAGGACGAGCTCCGGAAGAAAGCTGTTTTATATCTCAATACCGATGGGAATAGCCGGGGATTTGTTAATGCATCAGGGTCTCATACCCTGGAACCTTTTTTTAATGAAATAGCTGCTGATGTTATTGATCCGCAAACAGGCGTGAATATTAAAGAAAGAAAATATGCTGCTGCTTTTGTAAATGCAGATAAAGCAGCCAGAACAAAACTGGCAGGAAATAAAAGTATTAAGCTTGGAGCATTGGGCGCAGGTTCCGACTGGTCGGGTTTTCTCCAATTCCTGGGTATAGCCTCAATGAATCTTGGTTTTGGCGG
>JANOHQ010000253.1:0-10610 GCA_031406595.1 Chitinophagaceae bacterium | reverse complement strand
CAAATACGGAAGGTATAATACCATCCCCGTTTAGGTCCGCAAATACTGCTGCACCGACATATTTATTGCTGGCCTGTGAGGTCCAAAACCAGTTTACATTCAAGGTCAGCCTTCCTAAAGCTGGATTATAACTTGATACTATACCTGTTGGTATAGGAGTATCCGCTTTTGCAACTGAAGGCAGCAACCAAAAAGCGATACAGACTAAGAGTGTTTTTACAAAATTCCTAAGCCCCACCGGGTAATCTTTTGTTTTCATAATCGATTTCTTTTAATTCTTAAATAAATCACTTGGCGAGGAAACGTTCCAGGCCAAAACTGCTAACAATGATCTGGTTAGACCAGTCCATTTCTTGGTGGCTTCAATGGGGATTTAAAAAGGAATTCTTAGGAACCGGAACGGTTTTGTAGGAATTAAGATTTCGAAAAATGACTTAGAGGGCCCCAAACTTAGTGAATATATTCAAGATTCACAATAGCCTGCCCCGGATTTATTTTGAAGATAAGGTCATGTTCTTAAATTGAGAATCAAAAAAAGTCTCCCTAAGATCGGGAGACTTATGAACTTATTAAAAGGATTACTCCGGCTTTGTTTCCTCAGGTTCAGGATGTTCGCCACTTTCGTCCATTTTCTTTTTCAGGTCGGCCAAAACTCCGAGGTCACCCAGGGTGGCTTTTTCTACCTTGGTTTGAACTGCTTTTACAGCCTTACGGCTAGTTTCGACCTCCGCCCTGGCTTCCTTTTTTGCAGCCTCCGCTTCATCCATTTTACCTTGTTCCCATATCCTGGTATGAGACACCACTATCCTTTTTTCATTGCGGTCAAACTCGATCACCATGAACTGGGCTGTTTCATCAGCACCAATGCTCTTTCCATCTTCTTTGCCAAGATGACGGTTAGGCGCAAATCCTTCCAGGCCATACGGCAGCTGAACAGTGGCTCCTTTATCATCCCTGCGGCTAACGGTACCTTCATGCAGGCTGCCAATGGCAAATGTTTCCTGCAGCAGGTTCCAGGGATCTTCTTCCAGTTGTTTATGACCTAACTGTAATTTCCTGTTCTCTTTATCTATACCGAGGATGATAACATCGATGTTCGCTGCTACTTTGGTATACTCTCCGGGGTGATTGAAACGTTTCAACCAGCTCAGGTCGCTGATATGGATCATACCACCGATACCGGCAGCCAGTTCCACGAATACACCGTAATTAGTGATGTTCTTCACTAAACCGGTATGCTTGCTTCCTTCCGCGAATTTTGTTTCGATATCATTCCAGGGATCAGCAGAAAGTTGTTTGATCGACAAGCTCATCTTGCGGCTTGCTTTATCCAGTGTTACCACTTTTGCTTCATGCTCGTCTCCGAGTTTGAAGAACTCTTTCGCATTGATCGGGGTATTGGCCCAGGTGATCTCCGATACGTGTACCAGGCCTTCAACACCCGGTTGAATTTCCAGGAATGCACCATAATCTTCGATATTCACCACTTTACCTTTTACGATATTGCCTTCAGCGATATTCTCTGCCAGCACATCCCATGGATGCGGTGTCAGTTGTTTCAGACCAAGGCTGATACGTTTTTTCTCATCATCGAAATCAAGTACCACTACGTTGATCTTCTGATCAAGTTTCAGCACTTCGGTAGGGTGAGATATACGACCCCATGAGATATCCGTGATATACAACAGGCCATCGAGTCCGCCCAGGTCCATGAACGCACCAAAGTCGGTGATGTTCTTCACAGTTCCTTCGAGTACCTGTCCTTTCTCCAGCTTGCTCATGATCTCGGCACGTTGTGCTTCGATATCGCTTTCGATAAGGGCTTTGTGAGATACAACGGCATTCTTAATGGTCTCGTTGATCTTAACGACTTTAAATTCCATTGTCTTGCCAACAAACTGATCGTAGTCAGTTACCGGTTTAACGTCGATCTGTGAACCTGGCAAGAATGTTTCCATTCCAAACACATCCACGATCAAACCACCTTTGGTCTTGGAGGTAACAGTACCAGTAATAACCTCGCCAGTCTTGTGCACTTCCACGATCCTTTCCCACGCCCTTGTAATACGGGCCTGGCGCCGGCTAAGATTCAGGTGTCCGTCCCTGTCTTCTTTTTCCACGATCATCACTTCCACCTCATCACCTACGGCGAGATTGGGAAGATCACGGAATTCATTCAGGGAGATCAAACCATCACTTTTAAAACCAATGTTCAGTACCACGTCGGTCTTTGTTAAACCAACCACAGTGCCTTTCATCAGTTCACCATCATTCAGTTGAACGAATGTGTTGTCGTAAACAGTGTGATACTTTTCTTTTTCTTCTTTTGTGTACGACGTAACATTACGCTTGTCAACACTCCAGTCAAAATCATCGTGCGGTGTTTCAGGTGCATAAGCAGGCTTCTTTGCAGTAGCCTCCTCTATTCCGGCAGAACCGGAATCTGCGACAGGTGCAGTTGTTGTCGCTGTAGCTGTCTCTTCCGGAAGGGAAGCGCCAGTCTCCTGTTCATCAGCGTTTAGTTGTTTTCTAATTATGTTTTCGAACATTTAAATTGTCCCGAAGGGTTTTATTTCGGGGGAGCAAAGATAAGGCAATTAAACCGGAGTCAGAAGCGGCCGAATCGGGAGTTTTTTAAGATTTTCCCACTTGTATTTTGCTGATTATCAAAGCATTGAGACTTCTGTTCTATATTTCCTCACCGCCCGTTGTTTTTAATAGGATTTCCTTTCGCTGAAGCAACAAAATAATCTATAATTTTCCCAACCATTCTTTCCCGGTCATCCGTCAATGGAGATGACCGGCTCGCGAAATTCATCCAAAGCAACCGCTTGCACAGCAACTGGCATATCATCATCGAAGCTTGTAAAAAACAGGAGCCAATGGCCCAGGAGCAGATCTATCGACGCTGCTACCCTGCTATGATGAAGATATGTATGCGGTACTGTAGCGGGCAGGCAGATATGGCCGGTGGCGTTTATAACCAGGCGATGCTGAAAGTGTTCAACAATATCGGTTAGTTTTGGGGTGACCGGTCATTCCTTGATCGTTTCTTATATTCACCAAAAAAAAATTGCTCTACCATTTTTTAAAATGGCTTTCCAAACTGGCGCTGCTGATATGGGGTCGTCACATCGTCATCAATCAGCCTGCACTGCTGAAAGAAAAAGGTCCGTTGCTGCTGGCTTCCAATCATCCCAATTCTTTTCTCGATTCAATCATTCTCGATACTTTATTTGAGCAACCGGTCTGGTCACTTGCAAGAGGCGATGCATTTAAAAAACCGGTCTATGCAAACTTGCTGGCAGCATTAAAAATATTACCGGTCTACCGCAGCAGTGAAGGCGTGGAGAATCTTTCAGAAAATTATAAAACCTTTGAGGAATGCATCACGATCTTCAAAAAGAACGGGGTCGTATCGATCTTCAGCGAGGGAAAATGCGTCAATGAATGGCATTTGCGCCCGCTGAAAAAGGGCACTGCAAGATTGGCCATCAAAGCATGGGAAGAGAATATCCCCTTAAAGGTATTACCGGTGGGGATCAATTACAGTTCGTTTCGCCGTTTCGGGAAAAATGTATTTCTCAATTTTGGGCCGGTCATTTCCAAAGAGGATATCGATCTCACCGAAGCTGATGGTTTGCAGCACCAGGCATTCAATAAAAAATTGCAGTCCGAACTGGCAAAATTGGTAATGGAAATCCCGAAAGAGGCAGATAAAAAAGTACTGATAGTAAAGAGTTCTTTGTTTAAAAAAATTCTTTTAGCCATCCCTGCCGCAATCGGTTATCTCGTACATCTACCCTTGTACTTACCCACTAAGAAGTTCATTTGGAAAAGAACACATGATAACGATCATTTTGATTCGGTGATAATGACCCTGTTACTGGTCACCTACCCACTGTACTTGGCGGTGATCGTATTAACGTTATGGCTCATCACATCCTGCTGGTGGGTTTTTCTTCTCCTAGCCGTTCTGCCATTTACCGTATGGTCATATGTTCATCTGAAAAAACAACTCGATTAGGAAAACCAGCACTTATGCAGTTACTCTCCCATTGTTGCAGATAATAAATACAGCCCTGCACATACTTACCGGGCAACTATATACCTCTTCTTCAATTGTACCTTGTTGGAGGTTCATCTCAGCAAAGCAACTAATTCATCACTCATTAATTAAAAAAAAACTCATGAAAAAGACATTCAGCCTGATGCTCGTAGCATCCTTTATCCTGATTTCGGCATTTGCAGCGAAAAATGGTGTAACCCCATCAAAAGAATCGAAAAAAATATTTTGGGGGTCACAAAGCCTGATAAGCAGCAACGGCAACGATGTTACAGTGTACTACCAGTGGAATACAAGTGCTCCTATTGGATCGAGAGTACAAAATGTAACGGTTACTGACAATTTAGGTTATTCAACCTTTACCGTAACTTATCATGACCAGTATCCCTATATGAACCTGGTAAGTGGTACTATAGTAACAAATGGCTGGCGCTGCAATTTTAACAACCAGAACGGGGCTGCTGATCATGTGATATTGGGTGGTTCAGCCCAACCATGAATGATCAAATAAGATTTCCCTAACCCGGTAAATTAAGCGAGTTTGCCGGGTTTTATTTTTCAGACCCTTTTTTAGAGTGATGGCCTTTTTGTTGCCGTGGCTTAATCACTTATTATAAAACCCCGGCATTTAATAAGGCAGCGTCAGCAGATAATCATTGATGAAAACAAAAGGTTTCAAATGATGATAATTTCCACCATGCTATACCGTGTTAGCGGGTCATAGCCGATCATTTTTCCACAAACCTAAAACTCTTATTATGAAAAAGATTTTTATCGTAATTGTAGTATTGTTTTGTTTCAACCGTGGATATTCCCAGGTTCTTTTTGACAATGGAGGCATTTACTCAAACGGGGGAAGGACCGAATGGGTATCACATGGCACCTCCTGGGACCATCGTTTTATCACTTACTTCTTTCAAAACATAACTCCGGATATCGCACCTCCGGAAGATGCCCGCAATTCTGTAAGAGCCGCCTTTACAACCTGGCAAGCCGCAAGCCGGCTTTACTTTATTGAAGTTTGTAATCCGGCACAGGCAGATATTCTTATTTCATGGCAAAATGGAGATCATGGCGATGGTGGTGCATTTGACGGCCCTTTCGGTACGTTGGCACATGCTTTTTTTCCACCACCGAATGGTGCGCTTGCCGGCGATATCCATTTTGACGACGGCGAAACCTGGACACCCCAATTTCTTTTTGGAGGACCACAGCCTGTCGACCTGCAAACCGTTGCCCTGCATGAGATTGGGCATTCGCTAGGCCTTGAGCATTCGACAGTACCCGGAGCTATCATGGGACCTTTTTATTTTAGTTCGCAGAGAAATCTCGGACAAGATGATATAGATGGGATCAGGAGTATTTATGGAGCTGCCATCAATTTCATAAATGGACCGAATGATTTTCGGTGTACCGGCTCATATAGTATTGCCGAAACATTACCGGCAGGATATACACTTACATGGTCAACAAATAATCCCCAGGTAACTGTTACAAGCGGAGGTTTAGTTTCAGCTAATGGTTTCACCGGCACATTTACTCTTACAGCTACCATCTCTAATGGTTGCGGGGTATTAGCTTTTAACCGTCAAATTAATGTGTTGGCAAGCCAGACTCCCGATTGCCACACACGTACCGCTTACTGGTATGTCAACGGCTATCAAACAACGTTGAACAAATGTGCAGCTCTTACACAAATAAGAAGTGTGAGTCAAAAAATATCGAACACCGAAAAACCAAGCCTTTATGAATATTATGCTAATGCATGGGTCGTAGATCCTATTGCCACCTCGATCACCTGGACCTTTGTAGGTTCAAGCGGATATACCGGTTGGAGCACTAATGGTGCCCAGGTAGAAGTGGCGATCAATACTAATTCACCAAACGGATGGATCAGGCTACGTTGTACGACAAGTAATGGCTGTGGTTCTTATTCATGGGATTTCTGGTTCACACCACAAGGTTCAACAGCAAGCTGTCCTGTATATTTTGATCCAAATTGTTTGCTAATTGAATACAAAACTACCAGCAACATACCATCCGCCGATGTGTCAATATCGCTAAGCCCAAATCCTACCGCTGGCCAGTTCATGATTACCTTGAACAGCCCAGATAAAGATGAACAGATCAGGGAAGTGACAATAAATAATAAAATGGGGTCACCTGTATTCAAACAACAGTTCAGCAATTTACAGAGAACACAGATCATCAACCTGGCTGGAAAATCTTCGGACATATATACTGTCAGAGTATTTACTGGTAAAACCTGGATCTCGAAAAAACTAAGTCTTTTCAAATAACAGCATCAAAAAGTCATAAAAAAATGGAGAGCGATTGGCCCTCCATTTTTTTATGCGAATTATTTTTTTAACTTTATGCCAAGCCCGGGATGTCGCAAAAACTCTTCTTTCCTGCGTTGAGAAACGATCAACTCCGCCCCTGCTTTCATTAAAACAATACCGCCGGCGCCTTCCTTTGTAAACTTCTCAACATAACTGGTATTGATTATAAAAGAGTGATGGATTCGAAAAAAAAATTCCGGTGGAAGTAGTTCCTCATAATATCCAAGCGTGTGTGATGAAATAAGTTTTTTCCCGTTACTGAAATAAAAATGCGTGTAATTGCTATGTGATTCCAGGTGAGATATTTCTTTCATGTCTGTAAAAAAGTATCCCTCCACTGTAGCAATAGCAAGCTTTCTTTCATAAAGTTCTTTTTGTTTCGAGTTATAAAAAAAAGTTTCCCAGTGCGAGGCAAAATACTTTTCCTGTATGCGGGCTTTTAATCGTTGCAGGGCGGTATCCAGCTCAGCAAAATCCAGCGGTTTAAGCAGGTAATCAATAGCTGCCATTTTAAACGCTTGTACGGCATATGTATTATATGCCGTTATGAAGATCACTTCGAATTTTTTTTCGCTTATGTTTTCAAGTATCTCGAAGGCAGTTCCATCAGGCAGCTCTATGTCAAGAAGCAGCAGATCCGGATCCAACTGCCCTATTAATTCCCTTCCTGCCTTTACTGATGCTCCTTCGCCCGTAATAACGAGGTCCGGACAATTCGAGGACAAGTATGTGCGGATAATCATACGGCTGTCGGGATCATCATCAATAACAAGGGTTGCGATCTTCATAATCTATGATTCATTTGTTAATGGGAATTCCAGTTGAATGACAGTTCCGTTTGCACCTGTTTCACTCTTATCAGTTATCCGGAGTTGTATGTTTTCATCATGCAGGCTGTTATACACTTCGATCCGCTTTTCCGTGATCGCCAGACCCATTGACTCATGCTCCATACTGTCGCCGATACGGGCTTCGTTAAAAGCGTTGATACCGGGCCCGTTGTCCTCAACCCTTACCAGCAAACTCCCATTTTTAGAAATAGTAAGATTAATGTACCCCTCCTTTTCTTTGGTTCCTCTTGCCCCATGTTGAATACTGTTTTCTACAAAGGGTTGAATGATCATCCCGGGAATAGAAATATCTGAAGTAACGATAAGTGGGTCCACATCTATAGCGTATGAAAACCGGTCATTACTTCTCATTTGTTCCATGCGCAGGTAAGTATCGAGGTATTTAATTTCGCTGTCAAGCGGAACCAGTTGTTTCCCGGAGTTTTCTAGTGTCTGCCGGATAAGACTGGCAAATGTGGAGAGATACTGGTTGACCCCCGCTACATCCTTATTAATAACGTAGCGTTGCACAGAGTTAAGGCAATTGAAAATAAAGTGGGGATTCATTTGCGCCCGCAGGGCAGTTTGCTCCAACTCTGCCATACGCCGCTCAAGCTCCATACGCTGCGCTTCTTTTTCCCGGGCGAAAAGTTTCTTCTGTAGCCGGTTAGCCCGTATCGCAAATACGAAAAGACCCAGGACGACTGCCAGGCCCGCAATAGTGATCAGCAGGATAATACGTTCGTTTTTCTTTTCTTTATTCAATGAAGCTATTTTTTGCTCCTTTTTTTCCGTCTCGTAACGGGCTTCCACTGACTGTATCGCTTCTAATTTATCCCTGTTAAACAAAGAGTCATTGTACTGGCTGACCAATTCCATGTTGTCATAAGCTTTCTTATAGTCCTTTAAAAAAGAAGAGGAACTGGCGATGATCCAATACAAATCACGCAACTGGTTATAACCGGCACTCCCTGCCAGTTTGTACATGCCAACCGCTTCTTCTCCTGCGCTTAATGCCTTTTCATGCTGCTTTAACCGCAGGTAGAGATTAGCCAGGATACAGCGCACCTGAAATTTCTGGTAATTGTTCTGCCTGGCATCTGTTTTCTCTTTTATTACTAACAGGTTCTCCAGGGCTTTCTGCATGTCTTGCTGATCCGTCAAAAAATTGACCATACTATAAGTGAGTCCCAGCCTGAGTCCTGTAAGAAATTCTATTTTTCCCGGTGGAAAAGTATTACTGGCTTCGTAGGCGTCGCCTAACGATATGGCTTTATGATAGTATTCCATTCCTTTAAGCGTGTCCCCATCCAGTCCTACATTAACTACCAGTTGAGAATACAGTGATATTAAACTCATGGTATCTTTCACATCCAGTAACGTTTGTTCTGCCTGGAATAAAAAGCGCAGGGACTCTTTTAGCTTTCTTTGTCCGTAATAGATATAACCGATATCCGTCTTTGCCCGGCCGATATATTCATTATATCCTTCTTTCTCGGCGATTTTTAAACCTGCAAATAAATTTTCGAGCGCCTTATCAAATTGTGATTTACGGATCTGCGTACCGGCAACTGCTAAATATGCCCCGCACAATTGCTTTTGACTTCCGCTTTTTTGGGCGTACTGCAAGATCATACTATGATAGTAAAGCGCACTATCTGACAAGCCTTTGCGATTATACATATGGCCCACCTTCATTAAAGTAGCATACCTAGCAGAGTCCTTTTGTCCTTCAGCTACCCTGATCAGCGAGTCAATATCAGCAGATGTTTGTGAACTTGCATAAAAACAAATAAAGCCGGGGATCAATAACAGAATCAGTTTTCTCATGTTGTGTTGGCAATATATGGTTAAACAAATGTCTGGGGGCAACGATCAACTTATGGTAAATTTATCGAATTCGCCGCTATCCACCCACTTGTCCACGCATGCTGGAAATTAAACCCACCCGTAACCCCATCCACATCCAGGATCTCACCGGCAAAGAAGAGACCGGGGATCTTTTTGCTCATCATGGTATTATGATCCACTTCATTCAGCTTAATGCCACCTGCCGTTACAAACTCTTCCTTGAATGTTGTCTTTCCTTTGATCGTACAGGAATAGGCACACAGGTTCCTGGTCAATAACTTTTGCTCTTTTAAAGACAGATCGGCCCAGCGTTTCTCTGAACTTATTGCTGATGCAGTTAATAAAAAATCCCACAAACGCTGTGGCAACCCGAATGGATTTTTACCCCCTACTTTTTGTGCAGCGATCCCGTTACGCACTGAACGGAATTTCTCCGATAGTGTTTGCTCATTATAATCAGGGAGCCAGTTAACCAGGATGGTAAATTGCCAATTGTCTATTGCTAATTGTCTTGCACCCCAGGCGCTTAATTTCAGTACTGCCGGGCCACTTAAACCCCAATGCGTGATCAGCAGTGGTCCCTGTTGCTCCAGTTTTGTTCCGGCAACTTTTACCCGGGCATTCTCCACGCTTACGCCCATCAATTCCCGTATCGGGTGACCGGGCATATTAAAAGTAAACAGCGAAGGTACCGGCTCCTCGATCAAATGCCCCAGGTCACCGAGCCATGCGAACATTGAAGTCTTTGGATAGCCCCCGCAGGCAACACACAGGTAGTCGGCAACCAATGGCCCGGAATTGGAAAGGACAATATGGAACTGGCCATCGTTTTTGCCTATACTTTTTGCCTCTGTATTCATCCGTATCGCAACACCGTAGTTTGTCGCTTCATTCAACAGGCAATCGATGATCGTTTGCGATGAATCCGTAACAGGGAACATTCTTCCGTCACTCTCCGTTTTCAATTGCACGCCCCTTTCTTCAAACCAGCTGATGGTATCAGTTGTAAAGAACTGGTGAAATGCTTTCTTTATAAAATTCCCTCCCCGCGGGTATTTCCTGCTCATCTCCGTGATGTCAAAACAACTATGCGTGACATTACAACGACCACCGCCACTCACTTTTACTTTGGATAATAGTTTTCCTGTTTTTTCAATCAGCGTTACCTGTAAGTGTGGGTTAAGCCGGGCGGCATTCACCGCGCAGAAAAAGCCGGCGGCACCTCCGCCAATAACAACCAGTTTTTTTGTTGCCATCGCTAACAATAACCCTGTCTACCGGTCCGAAGGACTCCTTTGGAGCAGGCAGGCCCTCAGCCGAGGGGTTGAGCTATTTGATAAGTTAATTAGTCGATATTTGTTCTTTCTGCCTCTTCGATAATTTTATAATCAGACAGAATATCTGCCTTACCTTTTCGTACACATACATCATGTTCAAAATGTACGGATGGTGTACCATCCTTCGTTCGCACGGTCCAGCCATCATCTTCTGTAAACACATCCCGTTTTCCAAGGTTGATCA
>JANOHQ010000189.1:0-6572 GCA_031406595.1 Chitinophagaceae bacterium | reverse complement strand
TTATTTCGCCCGATAATATTTCAAAGATTTCCCCACCTGTTAATAGTTTATTTGCGTTATATCTACCTGAAACACAGTAGTGCTATTACTGTTGATTTTGATCGCACCGGGCGCCAGTGAAAGTAATTTTCACGTACCTTCGCCCCTCAAAGTTCTTTCGAACATGATCAGCAGAAGAAATATCCGGGTAAAAGTGATGCAGGCTGTGTATACAACGGCTACGCTGGAAGAAAATGGAAAACCGGGTGAACCCCAGAAAATACTCCAACAGCATTTTGACCAGACCCGCTCCCTCTTTGTCTATCTTACCTGGTTCCTCACCGAACTAAGCCGCTACGCGGAGACTGATTCTCACCAAAAAGCTTCCAAACACCTTCCTACCGAAAAAGACCTCAATGTCAATACCAAGATCGCCGGCAACGAAGTATTGTGGAAAATGCTGGAAGACCCCGCATTAAAAGAACAATTCGCCAGAGAGAAACCGGAATTAAAGAACGATAAAGAATTACTCCGCAGAATTTACCTGCAACTGGCAGAAACTCCCGAATATAAAAATTATGCCGCCGAACCCGGCCGTGATAAGAGCACGGAGAAAAAAATCATCGAATTCATCCTGAATGACATGCTGCTGGCCAATGAATCCTTTGTCTCGCATATCGAAGAGAATTTTACCAACTGGGACGACGACGGCGAAATGATCGTGCAACTGATCACCGGCTATATCCAGAAACCAGGCAGTTATAATTTCAAACAACTGATGAGTCCCGATAAGGAACAGTTTGCCAAAGAGCTCTTGCAAACCGTACTCGAAAAAAGCGAACACCTGCAATCGCTGATCATCCCTAAATTAAAGAACTGGGACCCCGAAAGGATCGCCCTTCTGGATATGATCATGATGAAAATGGGCGTGGCTGAATTCCTCTATTTCGAAACCATCCCCCCCAAGGTCACCATCAATGAGTATATCGACCTGGCCAAGGACTACAGCACGGCGCAAAGCGGCCAGTTCGTCAATGGTATACTCGATAATATCCATAAGGAACTGGTGCTGCAAGGGAAAATGCAGAAGGTGGATTATAAGAAGAGTTAGCTGTGGGCTGCGGGCTACGGGCTGCGGGCTATGGGCTATGGGCTGCGGGCTTTGGGCTGCGGGCTATGGGCTTTGGGCTGCGGGCTTTGGGCTGCGGGCTATGGGCTGCGGGCTTTGGGCTATGGGCTGCGGACTCTGAACTCTGAACTCTGAACTATGAACTGCTCCTGATTTTCCATTACCTTTGCCTGCCCGTTTTAAACAGGCTATTGTAAAATTTCAAACCCCTAGCATGAAGAAAGTATTGATCGTGTTGCTTGCAGCTGCCAGTGTTGCCGCATGCAAAAATGAAGATAAAAAAATGACGGATGCCGAAATAGCGAAGCAAACAAATGACAGTCTTACCGGGAACACCACGTTTACCAAAGCGGAAGGTGATTCAGTAAAACCTGCCATAGAGAATACCACCATTCAATGGATGGACTCTACCTATACCGACCTTGGCAAACAGAAGGAAGGAAAAGAAATAGAGATCACCTACCGTTTTAAGAATACCGGTGATAAAAATCTCATCATCCAGACTGTCACTGCCCAGTGCGGTTGTACCATCCCGGAAAAACCCGAACAACCTTTTGCTCCGGGTGAAGAAGGTGTGATCAAAGCAAAATTCAATGGCAGCGGTCATGGTGAAACAAGAAAAGAAGTATATGTTACGGCTAACACCAGCCCCAATGCAAACCATACCCTGGTATTCAGGGCTGAATTAGTAAAATAAAAAACAGAACGCTCTCACTAAACAAACAACTAATGAAATTAATTTACGCTAGCGCCGCCAGTCTTACTGTATTCTTATCTTCGTGTACCCCGCCCGGGGGTGATGGAAAAAAGGGTTCCGGTGGTATGGCTGGTAATATCCAGTTCATTTTCCTCGGCCTGATGATCCTCGTATTCTGGATGTTCTTTATCCGCCCCCAGGCGAAAAGAGCCAAGAACCAGAAAAAGTTCATTGAAGACCTCGGCAAGGGCGATAAGATCGTTACCATCGCAGGTATTCATGGTACGATCAATAAAGTGAATGAAGATGGTACGCTGAATCTTGAAGTAAGTCCGGGCAGCTACCTGCGGATCGAAAAATCAGCGATCAGTATGGATTGGACAGCAGCGCTGAACAAACCGGCCGTGGCAGATAAAAAGTAAGTAATTCGTTTTCTAATAAGATCCAAACCCGGGCGCATGCATGGGTTTGGATTTTTAATATCAGGCAGGAGAGATTTAAGATTGAGGTATTGAAGATTTTGCAGCTCAATGCTTCGTTGATTTATTGTAACACTGAGTCAATCAATCTTCAATAATAAAATATTAAATCTTCAATGATAAAAGCAGGTTTAACAGGCGGGATCGGCAGCGGCAAAACAACCGTGGCCAGGGTATTTGAAGTGCTTGGCATACCGGTTTACTATGCCGATGACAGGACCAAACTCCTGATGAATACCAACCCGTCGTTGAGAGAAGCGATCATCCGGAATTTTGGCAAAGAGGCCTATGTCAACGATGAACTCGATCGCAAATACATGGCAGGTATCGTATTTAACAATAAAGAAAAACTGGAGCTGCTCAACTCTCTCACCCACCCCATCACTATACAGGATGCGGAAGAATGGATGAGCCGGCAAACAACCCCGTATATAATAAAGGAAGCCGCGTTATTGTTTGAAAGCGGTGCAGCAGAAAAACTCGACTATATCGTTGGCGTATATGCGCCGCAACATATCCGTGTGCAACGGGTGATGGAACGCGACAAGATTCCGGTGGAAGAGGTGATGAAACGCATCAGCCGGCAGATCGACGAAGAAATGAAAATGAAACTCTGTAATTTTGTGATCACCAACAATGAACAACAACTGGTGATACCCCAGGTACTCGAGCTCCACGCAAAACTAACAAGGGGTTTACCTTCGTAATTTTACATACCCCATTTGTAGTATTTTTTTTGCTTCCTCTTATTATCTTGTTCAATTTCTTATACTGGCATTTGTTTTGCTAAAGGAGGGCAACTAAAACCTATAAAAATGAAAAAGCAAACAGTGACTGCTATTGCAGTGATCCTGTTGTGTGTGAACCTGCAGGCTCAACGAACAACGTTCGGTATCAAAGCCGGCATTCAGAACAACTTCTTTAGTTTCAAAGAAAAATCCGGTGGTGAATGGAGTCGCGACCTTGCCAGTGGTGCCGGCTTCCAGGTTGGGGGTATTGCGAATTTCGCCATCACAGACCATTTTTCTGTGCAGCCCAATCTCTTGTTCAGCATGAAAGGGGTAAAACCCACTTCACTCAGCGAGATCACCCTGTACACGATAGATCTGCCGATCAATTTCCTGTATAGAACCAATGGTTTCTTTGGAGGCATTGGTCCTAATCTTTCCTATGGACTTTCTGCCAAATCAGAGTTCGATGGATTACCGGACAATGATCTTTATGAAGGAGACGGTGGAGATCCAGCAGAATTCAATCGTTTTGAATTTGGTACGAATGTAGTTCTGGGTTATCAATTCAATTGTGGTGTGGCACTCAATGGGCATTACACGGCGGGTTATTCTAACCTCAACAATGATACCGATGCAGATGAAGAAAGATACAATACCCGCATCTTTGGTTTTTCTGTAAGCTATATGTTTGGGGGAAATAAAACGGCGAAGAAAAAGTAACACTGGGAAGTTATATTGTAAAGATCCTTCCCTTTACCGGGAAGGATTTTTTTATTGTCCTTCCACTTTTTGTTTCTTAAGTAACAAATCTGGAAAAATTTGAAACCCAATTCTATACAGTTTTCTTTCCTACCTTTTTTTGTGGAAAAAAAGGTAGCCAAAAAAGCCACGCACAAACGAAGCTCCGCCGTTTGTGCGGTCAAAGCTCTAACCAATCAATTATCATAGACTTTAGCGCGAAGTCGTTGCGGCTTGCTCTTCGGAGAGCATGAGACGCTTGATTTTTCGACAGGAAAGGTCTGGTTTGCCCTTATATCCATCATGTCGAAAAATAGGCGCTGGGAAATTATTTTTGGTGCAAGATTGTATGGCGTTCGTGTTGATTGGTGTGATTTCGTGGCCAAAGATCTGCGTTCTTCTGTGGTTAAGTAAAATTTGCGCCCGCAAGTACTGCTGACTGTCGGGAGACAGGCTTGTCGAAGTATTCGTGGCCCAAAAAAACCTGGTTGCCACAGGCAATTAATACCCTGAAAAGGTTATTGCCCGGGCGCTCCTGCTTTAGTATCTTTCTCCAAATAATTTTCCAGTGAAAGTTCGCACAAGGGCAGTCTGGCAAAATACTATTCGTAAATACAAGGTAACCCCGGTCAAACTTTTTGAACCAGAGTCCCTGGATGATATCGTGTCCATCGTCCGGGAAGCCATCTCCAAAAATCTAAAAGTAAGGGCGGTTGGTTCAGGTCATTCTTTTTCAGACGTTGCAGTAAACCGGGAGTATCTCGTTGATCTGTACCGGATCAATACCGTGAAGCTCTACGATGCGACAGTCGTTACGGCGGGGTTTGATCCGGCCAGACTGGTTAATTGCGATGCCGGTATCCGGATCAGGGATCTGAACCGCAGGCTCACCGAAATGAAACTGGCGTTGAAAAATATGGGCGGTATTGACAAGCAAAAGCTGGCCGGTGTCATTGCAACCGGTACTCATGGAACCGGTAAGGACCTGGAAGCCATGCAGGGCTTTGTACGTTCCATTTTACTGGTGGCCGGTGACGGGAAAACATACCGGGTAGAAAATACAAATGGCATCACCAACCCGGTGCAGTGGAAAGAACCAGGTGTGCAACTGATCCAGGATGACGATATATTTTACAGCTTGCTGGTGAGTTTTGGCAGCATGGGCATCATTCATTCGATGGTGCTGGAAGTGGAAGAATTGTTTTACCTGCGGGAAACCAAGATCCAGACAAACTGGGAAGATCTGAAACAGAAATGGCAGGACGGTTCAATTTTTACCGAAGGAGATGAGGAATCAAAAGGAGTGGCACCGCGGGCTGTGAGTTTTCTCATCAACCCATACCCGTTATTGAACAGGAAGACGGGAAAGGAGGAGCATTTCTGCCTGGTGATGCGTCATTACAATGCTGAAAAGCCGACGAAATATGTTCTTATTGAAGCCAGCCGTAACCTTATCAGTTACCTGTTTGGTAATTTTCCCATCACTTATTATTATACGATTTTTATGTTTAATGTGCTGCCGCACCGGGCGGCCTACCTGATCCGGAGCGCATTGAAAACTTTACGGGATAAAAAATACGTACATCGCTCCCACAAAATATTATTCCAGGGGTTACTGTTTGTCAAGCAAAGGGCCTACGATGCCGAGTTTGCATTCAACCTCCATGACACAGCAAAAGCCATCCGCACCATCGACGCCCTGATCGCCATGGCAAAAGACAGGAAAGATAATTACCGGCTTTATCATTCATCGCCACTCGGGGTTCGTTTTGTAAAAGCATCCAAAGCCTATATGGCGGTGGAATATGGAAGAGATGTCGCTTATATCGATACTCCATTTTTATTACGCACCCGCGGAACCGAAACGATGCTGGAAAAATGCCAGGAAATCATGCTGGCCCATGGCGGGATTCCGCATTGGGGAAAATCCAATTTTATCCTGGATGGGAAACCGGAATTTTTCAGCGCTGTTTTTCCCAAACTACAGGTATGGCGAACCGTATTGAAGCGGTTCAATCCGCTGGGGACATTCAATAACCAGTTTATGGAAAGAAAAGGACTTATCTGAGTTTGGCCAGCGCTTCTTTGATCCGCTCCCACCCCTCTTCGATCTTTTCCATACTATTCGCAAAAGAAAAACGGATACAATTCGCATCCCCAAACGCATCTCCCATCACTGATGATACATGCGCTTTGTTTAAAAGATACATACAAAGATCACCTGAATTACTGATCACCTGGTCCCCATCTTTCTTTCCAAAATAAGCGCTTACATCCGGGAAAATATAGAATGCTCCATCGGGTTCCGTGCAACGGATACCCGGAATATCTTTTACCAGCTCCAGTACTCTCGCTCTTCTTCGTGTAAATTCTTTTACCATTTCCATCGACGGACGCAGATCGGTGGTCAATGCCACCACAGCCGCTTTCTGCGTGATCGAGTTGGTTCCGCTGGTAAATTGTCCCTGCACTTTTTCACAGGCTTTGGCTACTTCGGTATTGGCAGCGATATAACCCAGGCGCCAGCCCGTCATAGCAAACCCTTTACTGAGACCATTGACAATGATCACTCTTTCTTTTATGGAGTCAAACTGTGCAATGCTCTGGTGATGGCCGTTGAAATTGATATACTCATATATCTCATCCGAAAGAATATAGATGGCGGGATATTTTTCCAGTACACCGGCAAAAGAAGCCAGTTCTTCTTTACTATATACGGCACCACTTGGATTGCAGGGCGAGGAGAACAACAACATTTTTGTTTTGGGGGTGATCGCTGCTTCCAGTTGCGCGGCTGTGATCTTAAATCCCTTCGCGGC